>NZ_JBHUAL010000018.1:0-72395 GCF_042789775.1 Kitasatospora sp. NPDC056800
GACCACCGAGGACGTCTTCGAACGTGCGGACGTCGTGCTCAGCTACGGGCGGACGGCCCCTTCACCGACCGGGACGGATCGACCGGATCGGCCGTTTCCGCCGGACGGGCTCGGCTCCCGGCGCTCGATGAGCGGCCCGGACGCCGGCTGACGCTCACCACCAGGCAGACGCCCGCCACCACGATCGCGCCGCCCGCGAGGGTCGGGCCGGTCAGCGGCTCGGCCAGGATCAGCCAGCCCAGCAGCACCGCGACCACCGGGTTCACGTACGCGTACGTGGCCACCAGGGTCAACGGGGCGGAGCGCAGCAGCCAGGCGTACGCGGTGAAGGCGAGCAGCGAACCGAACACCACCAGGTAGGCGAGGGCCAGCCAGGACCGGCCGGAGACCGCCCCAAGGTCCACCCCGTGCTGCTCGCCGCGGCCCACTCCGACCAGCAGGTCGCCGAGGCCGCCGGCCAGCATCTGGTAGGCGCTCGCGGCGAGCACGTTGCCGGGCATCGGGATCTTCTTGCTCACGAAGGAGCCGGTCGCCCAGAGCAGGGTGGCGCCGATGATCAGGATCACGCCGCCCGGCTCGATCGACCCGCCGATCGCGGGGGCCGACAGGACTCCGAGGCCGACCAGTCCGAGCAGCACCCCGGCCAGCTCGGCGGGCTTCGGGCGATCGCCGCCGAACGCCGTCAGCACCACCATCCACAGCGGGACCGCGGCCACCAGCAGGGCCGCCAGGCCGGAGGGGACGGAGGTCTCGCCCAGGACCACCAGTCCGTTGCCGCCGGTCAGCAGCAGCAGCCCGACCAGGACGGAGGAGGCCAGCTGGCGCCGGGTCACCTTCAGACCGGCCGGGCCCTGGCGCACCAGGAGGTAGCCGGCCAGCAGCAGGCCTGCGGTGAGGAAGCGGGCGCTGGCGGAGAGGAAGGAGGGCATCGTCTCGACCGCGACCCGGATCGCCAGGTAGGTCGATCCCCAGACGATGTAGACCACGAGGAGGGCCAGCCAGACCGCGCCGCCGAGGCGGGGGACGGGGCTCGCCCCGGCCTTGGCTCCGGCCTCGGTCCTGGCTTCGGCTCCGGCCTTGGTGGTGGCGGGGGTGTCGGGGGCTGAGCCGGGGGTCGCGGCCGGTTGGGAGGGTGAAGCGGGCGGTGTCATGTGTGTCCCCCTTGGACGGTACTGGCCGAACATCCGACATGACAGCGCATGGACGGCCCGGTGCGCCAGTCGGTATCAGGAATCGGACCGCGGGACGTACCGTGAACGCTCCCCAGCGAGGAGGTCGAACCCGTGTCCGCATCCGAGGAGGCCCTGCCGTTCTTCGTGTACGGCACCCTGCGCAGCGGCGGCCGCAATCATGCCGTCCACCTGGCCGGGCGCTGCGCCGACGTCCGCCCGGCCGTGCTGGAGGGCGCCGCGCTGCACGAGGGCCCCGGCTTCCCGTACGCGGTGCCGGACCCGGCGCCCGGACGTCGGATCGTGGGTGAGCTCGTCACCGTACGCCCTGGCGCGTACGCCGGAGCCCTGGAGGCCCTGGACCGGCTGGAGGAGTGCCGGGCCGACGGGACCGGGCTGTACGTCCGGCGGCGGATGACGGTGCGGACCGCGACGGGCGAGCCGCGGGCGGCCTGGGTCTACCTCGCCGGGCCGAGGGCCGAGGCGCGCTTGCGGGAGCGGCCGGCGCTGATCGAGTCGGGGGACTGGGGAGCCGGTGGGGGACAGACCGCCAGGTAGGCTGCCCCGGCCAGTCAGATTTCCCACTCATTGGCCCATTCGAACGACGAGGAGCCACCCGGTGCCCGAGCTGCCACCCCCGATCACCGTCGTCGGGATCGGGGCCGACGGCTGGCCCGGCCTCGCCGTCGGCCCCCGGGCCGTGCTGCGGGAGGCCGAGGTCGTCGTCGGCGGCCCCCGCCAGCTGGACCTGCTCCCCCGCGACGAGGTCGCCGCCGAGCGCGTCCCCTGGCCGTCCCCGCTGCGCCCCGCCGTCCCCGGGCTGCTCGCCGCCCACGCCGGCCGCCGCACCGCCGTCCTGGCCAGCGGCGACCCGATGTTCTACGGCATCGGCCGCACCCTCGCCGAGACCGTCGGCGCCGAGCGCCTGCGCGTCCTGCCGCACCCCTCCTCCGTCTCCTACGCCTGCGCCCGGCTCGGCTGGCCGCTGGAGGCCACCGAGGTCGTCAGCCTGGTCGGCCGACCGCTGGACACCCTCTCGCTCGCCCTCCACCCCGGCCGCCGCCTGCTGGTGCTCAGCGCCGACTCCGCCACCCCGGCCGCCGTCGCCGGACTGCTCACCGCCCGCGGCTACGGCACCGCCCGCCTGCGGGTCCTCGAACAGCTCGGCGCCCCGGCCGAACGCCACCTGGACGGCCCCGCCGACGGCTGGCCGCACCCGCCCGGCGACCCGCTGAACGTCATCGCCGTCGACCTCGGCGACGGCCCCCGCACCTCACTCGTCCCCGGCCTGCCCGACACCGCGTACGAGAGCGACGGCCAGCTCACCAAGCGCCACGTCCGCGCCGCGACCCTCGCCACGCTCGCCCCCTCCCCCGGCGAACTGCTCTGGGACGTCGGCGGCGGCTCCGGCTCGATCGCCATCGAGTGGCTGCGCGCCCACCGCGACTGCCGGGCCGTCAGCGTCGAACGCGACCCGGTCCGGGCCGAGCGGATCACCCGCAACGCCGCCGCGCTCGGCGTGCCCCGGCTCCGGGTGGCGACCGGACCCGCCCCCGCCGCGCTCGCCGGACTCCCCGCCCCCGACGCCGTGTTCATCGGCGGCGGCCTCACCGCGCCCGGCCTGCTGGAGAGTTGCTGGGCCGCGCTGCGCCCCGACGGCCGGATCGTCGCCAACACCGTGACGCTGGAGTCCGAGGCGCTGCTCACCGAGTGGTACCGGCGCCACGGCGGGGAGCTCGTCAAACTCGCCGTCGCCCACGCCGTCCCCGTGGGCGGCTTCACCGGCTGGCGGCAGGCCATGCCGGTCACCCAGTGGTCCGCCGTCAAGCCCGACGCCCGTGCCGCCGAGACCCGCACCACTGAAGCCCGCGCCGCCGAAGCCCGCACGTCCGACAACCCCCTTCAGGAGAACGCCTCGTGACCGTCCACTTCATCGGAGCCGGCCCGGGCGCCGCCGACCTGATCACCCTGCGCGGCCAGCGCATCCTGGCCCGCGCCGAGGTCTGCCTGTACGCGGGCAGCCTCGTCCCGCGCGAACTGCTGGACGAGTGCCCGCCCGGCGCCCGGCTGATCGACACCGCGCAGCTCAACCTGGACCAGATCACCGCCGAGCTGGTCGCCGCGCACGAGGCCGGCCAGGACGTGGCCCGGCTGCACTCCGGCGACCCGTCCGTCTTCTCCGCCGTCGCCGAGCAGATGCGCCGCCTGGACGCGGCCGGCGTGCCCTACGAGGTGGTCCCCGGCGTGCCCGCCTTCGCCGCCGCCGCGGCCGCGCTGAAGCGGGAGCTGACCGTCCCGACCGTCGGCCAGACCGTCATCCTCACCCGGATCGCCAAGCGCGCCACCCCGATGCCCGAGGGCGAGGACCTCGCCACCCTCGGCCGCAGCGGCGCCCTGCTGGTGCTGCACCTGGCCGCCGGGTACGTGGACGACGTGGTCGAGCAGCTGCTCCCGCACTACGGCGCCGACTGCCCGGTCGCCGTCGTCGCGATGGCCAGCCGCCCCGACGAGCTGGTGCTGCGCGGCACCGTCGGCGACATCGCCGAGCAGGTCAAGGCCGCGGGCGTGGTCCGCACCGCCGTCATCATCGTCGGCCGCACCCTGGCCGCCGAGCAGTTCCGCGACAGCCACCTCTACTCGGCGGACCGCGAGCGCCCGCACGAGCCCTGCGGGGCGTGATGCGACACGTCCTGGTCCTCGGCGGGACCACCGAGGGGCGGACGCTGGCCGCCGAACTCGCCCCCACCGCCCTCCGGGTCACCAGCTCGCTGGCCGGCCGGGTCGCCCGACCCCGGCTGCCCGCCGGGGAGGTGCGGATCGGCGGCTTCGGCGGACCGGAGGGCCTGGCCGACTGGCTGCGCACGGAACGCGTGGACGCGGTGGTGGACGCCACCCACCCGTTCGCCGCCGGCATCTCGCACAACGCCGCCCTCGCGGCCGCCGCCACCGGCGTCCCCCTGCTGGTGCTGCGCCGCCCCGGCTTCACCCGCGTCGACGGGGACCACTGGCTCCCCGCCCCCTCGCTCGCCGCGGCCGCCGAACTGCTGCCCCGACGCGGGGAACGGGTCTTCCTCACCATCGGCCGGCAGGGCGTCGCCGCCTTCGCCCACCTCGACGGCGTCCACTTCCTCGCCCGCTCGGTGGACCCGCCCGAGCCCCCGCTGCCGCCTTCGTTCGAAGTCCTGCTGGACCGCGGCCCGTTCACGATCGAGGGCGAGGAGGCGCTGCTGCGCAGGCACGACATCGACGTCCTGGTCACCAAGGACAGCGGCGGCGCCGCGACCGCCCCCAAGCTGACCGCCGCCCGCGGACTGGGCCTGCCCGTCATCATCGTGGAACGCCCGCCCGTACCCGAAGGCGTCCCCGTCGCACCCGACGTCCCGGGCGCACTGCGCTGGCTGGAGCACCTGGGCTAGGAGCGGGGAAATTGGGCGGCGGGCCCGTCGGATGGCGGGCAGGATGGCCCGATGACCGATGATCAGCGCACGCAGACCCCCCGCACCGCCGACGAACGCGCCACACTGACAGGCTTCCTGGACTACCAGCGCGACACCCTCGCGATGAAGTGCGAGGGCCTCAGCGCGGAGCAGCTCCGCGCCCGCGTGCTGGAGCCGTCCGGGCTCTCCCTGCTCGGGCTGGTCCGCCACCTCGCCGAGGTGGAGCGCAGCTGGTTCCGCAACGTCCTCAACAAGGAGGACGCGCGCGGCTTCTGGGCGCACCCCGACGGCTCCTTCGCCGAGTTCGACGCCGAGACCGCCGACCCCGACGAGGCCTTCGCGATCTGGCGCCGCGAGTGCGACCACGCCAGGGAACTCGTGGCCGCCGCGGAGTCGTTGGACGTCCTGGGCCACTACGGCGAGGAGGTCTTCTCGCTGCGCTGGATCCTCACCCACATGATCGAGGAGTACGCCCGCCACAACGGCCACGCCGACCTCCTCCGCGAACACCTCGACGGCATCACCGGCGAGTAGCGCCGCAGGGCACCGGACAGCGCCGGGCACTCGGAGGGAACACGTCGTCCGGGCACTGGACAACCCGGTGTTCGTGGAGTACCTGAACACCGGGTTGGATGTTTCCGTGCTGCTGGCCGGGCTCAACGGGTGAGGCCGGCCAGCGGTGTGACGGACGGTCAGATGTCGCGGAAGGTCTCGATCCGGGCGCCGATGGAGTTGAGGCGCTCGGCGAGGTCCTCGTAGCCGCGGTTGATGACGTAGACGTTGCGCAGGACGGAGGTGCCCTGGGCGGCGAGCATGGCGAGCAGGATGACCACTGCGGGGCGCAGGGCCGGCGGGCACATCATCTCGGCGGCGCGCCAGCGGGTGGGGCCCTGGACCAGTACGCGGTGCGGGTCGAGGAGCTTGACGTCGGCGCCGAGGCGGGTCAGCTCGGTCAGGTAGATCGCGCGGTTGTCGTACACCCAGTCGTGGATCATCGTGGTGCCGTGCGCGGCCGCGGCGATGGCGGCGAAGAACGGCACGTTGTCGATGTTGATGCCGGGGAACGGCATCGGGTGGATGGTGTCGATCGGCGCGGTCAGCTTGGAGGGGCGCACGGTGAGGTCGACCAGTCGGGTCTGACCGTTGTGGGCCCGGTACTCGGGGGTGCGGTCGTAGTCGAGGCCCATGCCCTCCAGCACCGCGAGCTCGATCTCCAGGAACTCGATCGGCACCCGGCGGATGGTCAGCTCGGAGGAGGTGACGACGGCGGCGGCCAGCAGGCTCATCGCCTCCACCGGGTCCTCGGCCGGGGTGTAGTCGACGTCGCAGGTGATCTCCGGGACGCCGTGCACGGTGAGGGTGGTGGTGCCGATGCCCTCGATCCGCACGCCCAGCTTCTCCAGGAAGAAGCAGAGGTCCTGGACCATGTAGTTGGGCGAGGCGTTGCGGATGACGCTGACGCCGTCGTGCCGGGCGGCGGCCAGCAGGGCGTTCTCGGTGACGGTGTCCCCGCGCTCGGTCAGGACGATCGGGCGGTCCTGCGGGGTGCCCGGCTCGACCGAGGCGTGGTAGGCGCCGCCGGTGGTGGCGACCTCCAGGCCGAAGCGGCGCAGCGCGGTCAGGTGCGGCTGCACGGTGCGGGTGCCGAGGTCGCAGCCGCCGGCGTACGGGATGGCGAAGCGCTGGGCGCGGTGCATCAGCGGGCCGAGGAACATCAGCACGCTGCGGGTGCGGCGGGCCGCCTCGACGTCCATCGCCGCGAGGTCGAGCTCGGCGGGCGGGGTGAGTTCGAGGTCGCGGCCCTCGTTGATCCAGCGGCTCTTGACGCCGATGCTGGTGAGCACCTCGAGGATGCGGTAGACCTCTTCGATCCGGGCGACGCTGCGGATCGTGGTGCGGCCGGTGGTCAGCAGCGAGGCGCAGAGGATCGCCACGCAGGCGTTCTTGCTGCTGCGGACGTCGATCGCGCCGGAGAGCCGGGTGCCGCCGGCGACGCGCAGGTGCATCGGGCCGGAGTAGCCGAGGGAGACGATCTCGCTGTCGAGGGCTTCGCCGATGCGGGCGATCATCTCAAGGCTGACGTTCTGCTTGCCCTGTTCGATGCGGTTGACCGCGCTCTGGCTGGTTCCGAGGGCTTCGCCGAGCTGCGCCTGGGACCAGCCGCGGTGCTGGCGCGCGGTACGGATGAGGGTGCCGATACGGGTGAGGTAGTCGCCTGTCACTCGCCAGACGATATCTCATGGTTGAGATGGCGACAGAACCGGGGGGCCGCCCTACTGCTCCATTTGTCCGATTCTTGCCCTGTTTGGGCGTCAGTTCTTCACGTCACCGGGCGATGTTGTCGCTCCGTCGTGACACCCGTGACATTGTCACGGCCCGAGCGGCTCCGCCCGGCCGACGACGGTGCCCGCGCGGTCGATGCAGATGACGTCCACCGCGACCGGCGAGCCCACCAGCACGCCGAGCGCCGTCGCCCGGGCCGCCTCGGCGACCAGGTCCCCGAGCGGCACCCCGGCCGCACGGCACAACTGCACGGCCTCCAGCGCGGTGTTGGCGCCCGCGACCGCCTCGGCCAGCGCCTCGTCCGCGCCGCCCCGGCGGGCCAGTCCGGCCAGGTAGCCCTTGTCCACCTGGGAGCGCGCCGAGTGCAGGTCGAGGTGGCCGGCCGCGAGCTTGGACAGCTTGGCGAAGCCGCCCGCGATGGTCAGCCGGGGCACCGGGTGGCGCTTGAGGTACTTGAGCACCGCACCGGCGAAGTCGCCCATGTCCAGCAGCGCGTCCTCGGGCAGCCCGTGCTCCGCGACCGCGACCTTCTCCGAGGTCGAGCCGGTGCAGCCGGCCACGTGGGTGCGCCCCGCCGCGCGGGCCACGTCCACGCCGCGGCGGATCGAGTCGATCCAGGCCGAGCAGGAGTAGGGGACGACCACCCCGGTCGTACCGAGGATGGACAGGCCGCCGAGGATGCCGAGCCGGGGGTTCCAGGTGGAGCGGGCGATCTCCTCGCCGTGGTCGACCGCGATCTCGACCACCACGTCCCCGCTGCCGCCGTGCGCGGCGGCCACCTCGGCGACGGCGTCCCGGATCATCTGCCGGGGCACCGGGTTGATCGCGGGCTCGCCGACCGGCAGCGGCAGGCCGGCCTTGGTGACCGTCCCCACCCCGGGGCCGGCCCGGAACACCACCCCGGTGCCGGGCTCGCCGGACCGTACGGTCGAGCGGATCAGCGCGCCGTGGGTGACATCGGGGTCGTCGCCCGCGTCCTTGACCACCCCGGCCATGGCGGTGATCCGCCCTCCGGGGCCGGTCGGCTGCTCGGCTGCGGTGAGTTCCTCGGCCGTGGTCGGCTGCTCGGCGACGGTCAGCTGCTCGGCCGCGAGGGCGAAGGCGGGCTGCTGCCCCTTGGGGAGGGTGATGACCACCGGGTCCGGGAACTCGCCGGTGAGCAGCGCGGTGTACGCGGCCCTGGTGGCGGCGGTGGCACAGGCGCCCGTCGTCCAGCCGGGCCGCAGGCCGCTGCTCTTCAGCTGGCCGGCCCGGCCGCCCGCTCCGGCGCCGACCCCGGCTCCCGCCTCGGATCCCGCTGCGGCCACCTGCGCCCCGTTTCCGACGGCGCCCGCGCCGTCCTTGCTCCGCTCCGGCGGCCGCACCGGACGCCGTCGCCGATTTTCCCCCACCGGCCCTGGTGGGGCCCGACCGGGGTGGCGGCGGCCGCGCCTCGCCCCGCTCGGTGGAACCCCTCGTGCACGAGTTGCGGAGGGTCGCGCCGTCCCGCGTTCCCGAAGAGTTCTCCGCACGGGCCTCGCCCGCCGCGGCTACCAGTGAGTAATCTGGCGGTCCGCCAGAAGCGGGTTCATGACAGACGTGGGCCCGGCCGGGGTCGACTGCCCCGCCGGGCCACCAGCATGTGGGGGTTTTTGTGGCAGGGATGAGTCGGCGTACGTTCCTCACCGGTACGTCGGTGGCCGCCGCCTGGTCGGCCTTGTCGTTGGGCGGCGCGCAGTTCGCCTCGGCCGCGGCGCGCGACCAGGCCCTGGCGACGACGGCCGCGCGGGCGGTCAGGGTCACCGGGACCACGCTGGAGCAGGTGGCCACGCCGGTCGGCACCGGCGGCTACAAGCGGCTGACGGCCGGGCCGGGCTGGCCGCTGGTGGTGCGCGGCGACCTGGCGTCGGCGACCACCGGGCGGGACGACCGCCGGACCGGGCTGGCCAGCTTCGTCCAGTTCAGCGACCTGCACCTGGTGGACACCGAGTCCCCGGTGCGCTTCGAGTACCTGGCCAAGCTCAACGGCAGCGCGTACCGGCCGCAGGAGGCCCTGAACGCCCGCGGTGTCTCGGCCCTCGTCGAGCGGGTCAACTCGCTCGCCGGCGGCCCCTACACCGGGATGCCGTTCAGCATGGTGATGGCCACCGGCGACAACACCGACAACCACGAGCTCGCCGAACTCGACTGGTACCTCAAGGTCATGGGCGGTGGACGGCTGGCCCAGAACACCGGTGACCTCAGCCGCTACGAGGGTGTGCAGAACTCCGGCAACGCCGCCTACTGGAACCCCGAACTCTCCTACAACGACGGCTACAAGGCGAAGGGCTTCCCGCAGATAGCCGGCTTCCTGTCCGCCGCCGGCCGCCCCTTCGACGCGCCGGGCCTGCGCACGCCCTGGTACACCACGGTCGGCAACCACGACGACAGCATCGAGGGCTCGCTGCCGGACCTCGGGCTGCTGAACGACCTGTACACCGGCCAGTACAAGCTGGAGGGCTGCGACGACGCCACGGCCGCCCAGCTGACGGACTCGCTGCGCCGCGACCCGGCGGGCGCCGTGCTGCTGCTGGCGAAGCTGATCGCCAGCGGCGACCTGGTCCGCAAGGTCACCCCGGACGAGCGCCGCCGGCCGTTCACGCTCAAGGAGTTCGCCAAGGCCCACCTGAACCCGGCGGTCACCGGCGCCGGCCCGTACGGGCACGGCTTCACCTCGGACATGGCGAACAGCGGCAAGCTCTACTACACCTTCCGCATCTCGGAGAAGGTGGTCGGCATCAGCCTGGACACCACCAACCAGGCCGGGTTCGCCGACGGTTCGCTGGGCACCGCGCAACTGCGCTGGCTGGAGCAGCAGTTGCAGGCGCACAGCGGGCACTGGTACGACGCCGACGGGCGCAGGGTGACCGGCGGGAGCACGGACGAGCCGATCCTGCTCTTCAGCCACCACACCAGCGGCACGATGGGCAACCTGCTGCCGGACCCGCGCAACATCTTCGAGGGACGGCACGACGGCAACGAGCTGGTGGCGCTGCTCCAGCGCTACCCGAACGTGGTCGCGTGGGTGAACGGGCACACCCACATGAACAAGATCACGCCGCACGGCCACGCGGTGCCGGAGCGGGCGTTCTGGGAGATCAACACCGCCTCGCACATCGACTACCCGCAGCACGGGCGGATCATCGAGATCGCGGACAACGGGGACGGCACGCTCTCGCTGTTCACCACGCTGATCGAGTCCTCCGCGCCGTACGGGACGGACTTCGGCGGCACCTCGGACGCCAACCTCGCGGCGCTCTACCGCGAGCTGTCGTACAACGACCCGAACGGCCGCCCGGCGGCGCTGCTGGGCGCGGGCGGGGACCACAACACGGAGCTGCTGCTCACCAAGCCGACCCGGTAGCGGTCGGCAGCCGGAGAACAGGGAACGGATACCAGCGAACAGAGAACAGATGACAGCGAACAGATGATGAAATCTGTTCGCTGTCATCTGTCACCTGTCACTCCTCCGGGTACCGCCGCGGCGTCCAGACGACCTCCACGCCGCCGCCCCGCTCGACCGCCCGGGTCTGCGAGGAGCCGATCAGCAGGATGGTCCGCATGTCGACCAGCCCCGGGTCCAGCTCGCCCAGTCGGACGATCCGCACCCGCTCGGTCGGGCCGCCGACGTCGCGGGCCATCACCACCGGGGTCTCCGGCGCCCGGTACTCCAGCAGCAGGTCCCGGGCGAGCCCGACCTGGGTGGTCCGGGACTTCGAGCCCGGGTTGTACAGGGCGAGCACCAGGTCCGCCTCGGCCGCGGCCCGCAGCCGCTTCGCCACCACGTCCCACGGCTTGAGCCGGTCCGAGAGCGACACCGTCGCGTAGTCGTGCCCGAGCGGGGCGCCGGCCCGGGAGGCGGCCGCGTGGGCGGCGGTCATCCCGGGGAGCACCCGCACCGGGACGTCCCGGTAGGCCTCCTCGCAGGCGACCTCCAGCACGGCGGTGGCCATCGCGAACACCCCCGGGTCACCCGAGGAGACCACCGCGACGCGGTGCCCGCGCCGGGCGAGCTCCAGGGCGAACTCGGCGCGCTCCGACTCCACCTTGTTGTCCGAGCCGTGCCGCCGCTGCCCCGGCCGCTCCGGCACCCGGTCCAGGTAGGTGGTGTAGCCGACCAGGTCGGTGGCCTCGGAGAGCGCGCCGCGCGCCTCGGCGGTCAGCCAGAGCGGCCCGGCCGGCCCGGTGCCGACCACGGTCACGCTGCCGACGCCGTCCGACAGCCGGACCTCCGGCTCCAGCGGCGCGACCTTGCTCGGCAGCACCGCGACCGAGAAGTACGGCACCGTGTCGCCGTCGACCTCGGCGAGCGGCGCGATCCGCTCCCCCGCCATGAAGGCCCGCTCCACGTACTGCGCGTCCGCCAGCCGCCCGGCCCGCTCCAGGGCCCGGCGGACGGTCGGGAAGGTGCGACCCAGCTTCATGATCACGGCCGAGTCGGCGGCCGCGATCCGCGCCGTCAGCTCCTCCTCGGGCAGCGTGCCGGGGATGACGGTGAGCGTCTCCTCGGCCTCGGTCAGCGGCTGCCCGAGCCGGGCCGCGGCCGCGCTGAGCGAGGTCACGCCCGGCACCACCTCGGTCGGGTAGCGGTGCGCGAGCCGCTTGTGCATGTGCTGGTAGGAGCCGTAGAAGAGCGGGTCGCCCTCGGCGAGGACGACCACGTCGCGCCCGGCGTCCAGGTGGGCGGCCAGCCGGGCGGCGGCCTCCTCGTAGAAGTCGTCCAACGCGCCGCGGTAGCCGCCCGGATGGTCGGTGGTCTCGACGGTGAGCGGGTAGACCAGCTTCTCCTCGATCTGACCGTCCGTCAGATACCGTTCGGCGATCGACCGTGCGATGGACCGGCCGTGCCGGGCGCTGTGGTAGGCCACCACGTCGGCCTTGCCGATGAGTTCGGCGGCGCGGACGGTCACCAGCGACGGGTCGCCCGGGCCGAGCCCGACGCCGTACAGCCGACCCGCGGTGCTCTGACGGTCCGTCACTCTTCTTCGCTCGCAATCGCGTTGATGGCGGCGGCGGCCATCGCACTGCCGCCGCGCCGACCGCGCACCACCAGGTGCTCCAGGCCGGACGGGTGCTCGGCCAGGGCCTGCTTGGACTCGGCGGCGCCGATGAAGCCGACCGGGACGCCGATCACCGCGGCCGGTCGCGGTGCGCCCGCCTCGATCATCTCCAGCAGCCGGAACAGCGAGGTCGGGGCGTTGCCGACGGCGACCACCGCGCCCTCCAGCCGGGGCAGCCACAGCTCCATGGCCGCGGCGCTGCGGGTGTTGCCCATCGTGCGGGCGAGTTCGGGCACCGAGGGGTCGGTGAGGGTGCAGATCACCTCGTTGTCGGCCGGCAGCCGCCGACGGGTGACGCCGCTCGCGACCATGTTGACGTCGCAGAGGATGGGCGCACCCGCGTGCAGCGCGGCGCGCGCGGAGGCGACCACACCGGGCGAGTACACCAGGTCCTCGACCAGGTCGACCATCCCGCAGGCGTGGATCATCCGCACCGCGACCTGGGAGACGTCCGCCGGGAGGGCGGCCAGATCGGCCTCCGCGCGGATGGTGGCAAAGGACTGGCGGTAGATGGACGCGCCGTCCTTCTCGTACTCGATCACTTCGTGGTCCTCCTGGCCTCGGCGACCGCCTCGGCCATCTCCTCGTTCGTCACAACGGCGTTCGTCACAACGGCGTTCATCTCATGGGCCTTCGCCGCATCGGGCCCCGGCACGTCGGCGTTCGCCCCGTTCACCGTCACCCGGTAGCCGCGCCCCGTGGCGAGCACGTCCACCCACCGCCCGGCCGGATGGCCGCAGCGCCGTTCACAGCCCGACCAGTGGACGGGCAGCAGACCATCGGGGCCGGCACCGGTCCTCACGACAACACCGGCCCTCACCGTGGCACCAGCCCTCACGGCGGCACCGGAGTCCAGCGCCCGGGCCGCGTCCGTACGGACGTCGGCCAGCGACTTGGCGCAGCCCGGCAGCCCGGTGCAGGCGGTGGCCCGCTCCCAGGCCGAGCCGGGCTCGGTGCGGAAGCCGGCCGCGGCGAGCCCGGGCAGCCGGTCGGCCGGGGCGCCGGGCAGCACCGCCCCGCGCCAGGGGGTCAGCCGCAGCTCACCGGCCGAGGCGGCGACCAGCGTCCGCCACTGCCCGGCGCTCGCCCGGCCGAACCGCAGTCCCACCGAGAGCCCGCCGGGCAGCGCGCCGACGGCGGGCGCGCTGCCGGCGAAGGCGGGTAGCGGCACCGTGCCGGCCGGCAGCAGTTCGGGGACCTCGCGCAGGTGCCAGGCCTTGCGCCCGTGCGTCCGCAGCTCCGCCAGGAAGGAGCGGGCCGCGTCCAGCACGGCCGTGACCTCCCGCCCGGCCTCGACCGGGTGTCCGCGTCCGTCGCGTCCGAGGCGCAGCAGCCGGGTGCCGTCCGGGCCTGCGACCAATGTCACATCGGCGTCGAGCGCGGCGACGTCGCCCCGCCCGTCGTCCAGCGCGAACAGGAACTTGCCGGACAGCCCGGCGGCCCAGTCGGCGGCGCACAGCCGCGCGTCCAACTCCCGTACCCAGGACTGCACATCGGCGTTGCCGACGGCTCCCTCGGCGGCGGTGTCCAGTCCGGCCGTCGGCGAGGCGACGATGTTGCGGACCCGCTCGTGGGTGTCCGAGGGCAGCAGCCCGGCGGCGCGCAGCCGGTCGGCGAGCTCGGCCGCGCAGTGCGGGGCCAGGCCGCGCAGCTGGACGTTGCCGCGCGAGGTGGTCTCCAACTCGCCGTCGCCGAGGGCCTCGGCGGCCTCGGCCAGCGCGATGGCCTGACGGTCCGTCAGCAGACCGCCGGGCAGGCGGATCCGGGCGAGGGCGCCGTCGTCGGCCGTATGCAGACGAAGTGCTCCGGGACAGGCGTCCGCACGCCCCCGGTCGGGCACCTCCCGGTCGGGTCCTGCGGCGCCCGGCGCGGTGGCGTCGGGTGTCGGTGGCATGGCGGCGAGCATACAGATGATCCGATCGCTTGCCTCCGTCCGCTGCATCACACCCCGGCCCCGCCCCCGCCGCACCTGCCGGACACCCCGAGCCCCCGTCCGCCGGACATCCGAGCCCCGTCGGCCGGACGTCCGAAAGCTCACCCTCCCCCAGGTCAGCCGCACCCCGTACGATGCTGGCGGGCGGTCCCTCACGGACCGTCCGCACGCCAGCGACGGCGCAGGGGAGGAAACCGGTGCGAACCCGGTGCGGTCCCGCCACTGTGACCGCGGTTCACCGGTAGACCGGTCGGCCGCGGGAGCCAGGAACTCCTGCCGTCCTCCACCGGCCCGGGGCGCGGACCCCGAGGAAGGCAGAAATGTTCCAGCGCTGTCGCATGCCCGCGCCCGCGTCCCCGGCCGCCACCACGGCCGTCCCGACCGCCACCGCGGCTGTCCCGACCGCCGTCATGCCCGTTCCGGCCGCCGCCACGACCACCCCGGTCGACCGTGCGACCGCCCCGGCCCGCGCCGCGACCACCCCGGTCGACCGCGCGGCCGTCCGTGCCACCCCAGCGGCCGCCCCGGCCCAGATCCCGGCCACCCCGGCCACCGACGAGGCCGGGAGGGCCTTCACATGATCCTGCTGCTGTCGACGTCCGACACCGACCTGCTCAGCGCCCGCGCCTCCGAGGGGCCGGTGCGCTACCGCCTCGGCAACCCGGCCCGGCTCACCCCCGAGGACCTGCCCGCGCTGCTGGAGGGCACCGAGCTCGTCGTGGTCCGCCTGCTCGGCGGGCGCCGCGCCTGGCAGGAGGGCCTGGACGCGCTGCTGGCCGGCCCCCGCCCGGTGGTGGTGCTGACGGGCGAGCAGGCCCCCGACGCCCAGCTGATGGAGCTGTCCACCGTCCCGGCCGGCATCGCCGCCGAGGCGCACGCCTACCTGGCCCACGGCGGCGCCGCCAACCTGGCCGAGCTGGGCGCCTTCCTCTCCGACACCGTGCTGCTGACCGGCCACGGCTTCGCCCCGCCCGCCTCCGCCCCGGCCTGGGGCCCGCTGGAGCGCGAGGCCCGTACGTCCGAGGGTCCGACGGTGGCGGTGCTCTACTACCGCGCCCACCACATGAGCGGCAACACCGCCTTCGTGGAGACGCTCTGCCGGGCCGTCGAGGACCAGGGCGCCCGGGCCAGGGCCTACTACTGCGCCTCGCTGCGCGGCGCCGAGCCCGAGCTGCTGGCCGCGCTCGGCGAGGCGGACGCGATCGTCACCACCGTGCTCGCCGCCGGCGGCACCCGCCCGGCCGACGCCCAGGCCGGCGGGGACGAGGAGGCCTGGGACGCGGGCGCGCTGGCCGCGCTCGACCGCCCGATCCTCCAGGCGCTCTGCCTCACCTGGTCGCGCGCCCAGTGGGAGGCCAGCGACGACGGCCTGTCCCCGCTGGACACCGCCACCCAGATCGCCGTCCCGGAGTTCGACGGCCGCCTGATCACCGTCCCGTTCTCCTTCAAGGAGCTGGACGAGGACGGCCTGACCGTCTACGCCGCCGACCCGGAGCGCGCCGCCCGCGTCGCCGGCACCGCCGTCAAGCACGCCCGGCTGCGGCACGTCCCGGCCGCCGAGCGCCGCCTCGCCCTGGTGCTGTCCGCGTACCCGACCAAGCACGCCCGGGTCGGCAACGCCGTCGGCCTGGACACCCCGGCCAGCGCGGTGCGGCTGCTGGAGCGGCTGCGCGCGGAGGGCATGGACCTCGGGGACGACCTCCCCGCGTTCGACGACGGCGAGGGCGGCCACGAGGGCGACCCGCTGATCCACGCCCTGATCGCGGCCGGCGGCTACGACCAGGACTGGCTCACCGAGGAGCAGCTGGCCCGCAACCCGGTCCGCATCCCCGCCGCCGACTACCGCCGCTGGTACGCCACCCTTCCGCAGGGCCTGCGCGAGCAGGTCGAGGAGCACTGGGGCCCGGCCCCCGGCGAGCTGTACGTCGACCGCTCGCAGAACCCGGACGGCGACATCGTGCTGGCCGCGATCCGCTCCGGGAACCTGCTCGTGCTGATCCAGCCGCCGCGCGGCTTCGGCGAGAACCCGGTCGCCATCTACCACGACCCCGACCTGCCGCCGAGCCACCACTACCTGGCCGCCTACCGCTGGATCCAGGCCGCCCAGGAGGACGGCGGCTTCGGCGCCCACGCGGTGATCCACCTCGGCAAGCACGGCAACCTGGAGTGGCTGCCGGGCAAGACCGCCGCGCTGTCCGCGGGGTGCGGCCCGGACGCCGTCCTCGGCGACCTGCCGCTGGTCTACCCCTTCCTGGTCAACGACCCGGGCGAGGGCACCCAGGCCAAGCGCCGCGCCCACGCCACGCTCGTCGACCACCTCGTCCCGCCGATGGCCCGCGCCGACTCCTACGGCGACATCGCGCGCCTGGAGCAGCTGCTGGACGAGCACTCCAACATCGCCGCGATGGACCCGGCCAAGCTGCCGGCGATCCGCGCCCAGATCTGGACCCTGATCCAGGCCGCCCGGCTCGACCACGACCTCGGCCTGGACGAGCGCCCCGAGGACGACGGCTTCGACGACTTCCTGCTGCACGTCGACGGCTGGCTCTGCGAGGTCAAGGACGCCCAGATCCGCGACGGTCTGCACGTCCTCGGCCAGGCGCCGACCGGCACCGACCGGGTCAACATCGTGCTCGCCATCCTGCGCGCCCGGCAGATCTGGGGCGGCGTCAGCGCCCTGCCCGGCCTGCGCGAGGCGCTCGGCCTGGACGAGGCGGCGCTGACCCTGGGCGCCACCGACGCGGCCGAGGCCCGGGCCCGCGCCCTGGTCGAGGCGATGGAGGCGGAGGACTGGGCGCCCGAGGCGGTCGAGAAGGTGACCGCCGAACTGCCGGAGGCCGTCCAGGAGGCCGTCCGCGCGGTGCTGGACTTCGCCGCCGCCCAGGTGGTGCCGCGGCTCGCGGCCACCACCGACGAGCTGGACGCCGTGCTGCACGCGCTCCAGGGCGGCTTCGTCCCGGCCGGCCCGTCCGGCTCGCCGCTGCGCGGCCTGGTCAACGTGCTGCCCACCGGCCGCAACTTCTACTCCGTCGACCCGAAGGCCGTCCCCAGCAAGCTCGCCTGGGAGACCGGCCAGGCACTCGCCTCCTCCCTGGTCGAGCGCTACCGCTCGGACAACGACGGCGCCTACCCGCCCTCGGTCGGGCTCTCGCTCTGGGGCACCAGCGCGATGCGCACCGCCGGCGACGACATCGCCGAGGCCTTCGCCCTGCTCGGCGTCCGCCCGGTCTGGGACGACGCCTCGCGCCGGGTCACCGGCCTGGAGCCGATCCCGCTGGACGAGCTGGGCCGCCCGCGCATCGACGTCACGCTGCGCATCTCCGGCTTCTTCCGGGACGCCTTCCCGCACGTGGTCGCCCTGCTGGACGACGCGGTGCGCCTGGCCGCCGCCCAGGAGGAGGCCCCGGAGTCGAACTACGTGCGCGCCCACGTCCAGGCCGACCTCGCCGTGCACGGCGACGAGCGCAAGGCCACCGTCCGCGTCTTCGGCTCCCGCCCGGGCACCTACGGCGCGGGCCTGCTCCAGCTGATCGACAGCCGGGACTGGCGCACCGACGCCGACCTGGCCGAGGTGTACACGGTCTGGGGCGGCTACGCGTACGGCCGCGGGCTGGACGGCCGCCCGGCCCGCGAGGAGATGGAGACCGCGTACAAGCGGATCACCGTCGCCGCGAAGAACACCGACACCCGCGAGCACGACATCGCCGACTCGGACGACTACTTCCAGTACCACGGCGGCATGGTGGCCACCGTGCGGGCCCTCACCGGCAAGGCGCCGACCGCCTACATCGGCGACTCGACCCGGCCGGAGACGGTCCGCACCCGCACCCTGACCGAGGAGGCCGCCCGGGTCTTCCGCGCCCGGGTGGTCAACCCGCGCTGGATCGAGGCGATGCGCCGCCACGGCTACAAGGGCGCCTTCGAGATGGCCGCGACGGTGGACTACCTGTTCGGCTACGACGCCACCACGGGCGTGGTCGCGGACTGGATGTACGAGAAGCTGACCCAGGAGTACGTCCTCGACCCGGTCAACCGGGAGTTCCTCGCGGGCGCCAACCCGTGGGCGCTGCACGGGATCAGCGAGCGGCTGCTGGAGGCGGCGAGCCGCGGGCTGTGGGAGCAGCCGGACCCGGAGCTGATCGAGCAGCTGCAGGCCGCGTTCCTGGAGACCGAGGGGGACCTGGAGGGCGGCGAGGAGTAGGACCGCGCACGGTGATCGGAGGGGCGGGCCCCCTCGGGGCCGCACTTCCTTGGGGCAGCCCTCCTCGGGGCAGCCCTCCTCGGGGCCGCACTTCCTTGGGGCCACCCCTCCGATCGCCCGTTCTGGCAAGGCCACTGGTACGGCCGGGACCACTGGTTCCGAACATGGGGCTCTTGTCACCCGTTCGGCTGAATGGCGTACTGGTGGTGTACGCCCGTCAAGCGGACAATACGGGTCATGTCGCGTCGCTCCGCTCCCGCCAGCCCGACCCTGCGCACGACCGCCGTCGAGGAACGGGAGCCGCACGCGCCGCACCGGTACCGCGCGCGGACCGGTGCGCTGGCGGCCGGCGCGGTTCCGGTGCTCGCCTTCCCCGCGCCCGGGCAGGCCTGGCTGGCCTGGGTCGCGCTCGTCCCCGGACTGCTGCTGATGCAGCGGGCGCCGTCGGGCCGGGAGGCGGCGGTGCGCGGCTGGTGGTTCGGCGCGGGGTTCATCCTGACCGCGATGTACTGGCTGGTCCCGTCCGTCGGGCCGGGGCTGCCGGTGATCGCGGTGCTGTTCGGGGCGCTCCAGAGCGCCGTCGGGTACACCGCGCACCGGCTGCTGCACCCCCGGCTGACCGCCCGTCGGGCCCTGCTCGCACTGCTGGTCGTACCGGCCGTCTGGGTGACGACCGAGTACGCGCGGTCCTGGCCCGCGCTCGGCGGGCCGTGGGCGCTGCTCGGCGCCACCCAGTGGCAGCACCCGGCGGTCCTCGGGCTGGCCTCGGCCGGCGGGATCTGGCTGGTCAGCGCGGCGGTGGCGGCGGTGAACACCGGGACGCTGATCGCGCTGACCGCGGTGCACCGGCGGCCGCGGGCCGTCGCGGCCGGGACCGTCGTGCTGGTCCTGGCCTCCGGTCCGCTGCTGTTCGCGCTGCGCGAGGCACCCGCCGCGGACGGGGCCGTGACCGTGGCACTGGTCCAGCCCGGCATCGTGGAGGACCCCCAGGCCCGCTTCGAGGCGAGCGCGCGGATCACGGCCGGACTGGTCGGACAGTCGGTGGACCTGGTCGTGTGGGGCGAGAGCAGTACCACCGCCGACCTGGACCGCGACCCGGCCGCGCTGGACACCCTGCGCCGGCTCGCCGCGACCACCGGCGCCGAGGTCGTCGCCGGGGAGGACGCGCGCAAGGCGGACGGGCGGATCTCCAAGGACGCGGTGCTGGTCTCCCCCGCCGGCGTGGTGGACCGCTACCGCAAGATCCGGCTGGTGCCGTTCGGCGAGTACATCCCGCTGCGGCCGGTGCTCGGCTGGATCGCCGGGGTCAGCCGGGCCGCGGGCGAGAACCGGGCGCCCGGCACGTCCTTCCACGTCCTGCCCGCCACCGACCGGGCGGGCGCGCCGCTGCCGGTCGGGGCGCTGATCTGCTTCGAGTCGGCCTTCCCCGACATGGCCCGCACCGCCGCCCGGGACGGCGCCCGGGTGCTGGTCTACCAGTCCTCGACCTCGACCTTCCAGCGCACCTGGGCGCCCGAGCAGCACGTCTCGCTGGCCGCGATCCGGGCCGCCGAGACCGGCCGACCGGCCGTCCAGGCCTCGCTGACCGGGGTCTCGGCCGCCTTCGACGCCCAGGGCCGGGAGCTCGCCCGGCTCGGCACCGACGGCACCGGCGTGCTGACCGTCCGACTGCCGCTCACCGCGCCCGGGACGCTGACCTGGTACGACCGGATCGGCGACGTGGTACCGCTGGGGGCGCTGCTGGTCACGGCGGGGGCGGCGGGCGCGGGCGTGGCCGGGTGGCGTCGCTCGCGCGCCCTGCGGCGTGCCGGTCAGCCCTCGGTGCCGGCGGTGTAGACGCCGAACGCGGCGCCCTGGGGGTCGCGCAGCACGGCGATCCGCCGGCCGCCCGGCATGCCGGTGGCGGGCGTCAGCACGTCCCCGCCGAGCGCCACCGCCCGGCCGACGGTGCCGTCCACGTCGGCGGCCGCGAAGTACGGCAGCCAGTGTGGCGGCGCCTCGGGCGGGAAGCGGTCGTCCATCGTCAGCATGCCGCCGAAGTCCCGTCCGTCCAGGCCCCACTGGGGGTAGTGCTCGGACGGGGCGACGGACCAGCCGAAGACCTCCGGGTAGAAGGCGAGCGCGCCGGACGGGTCGCGGGTGAGCAGTTCCACCCAGCCGAGCGCACCGGGCTCGTTGAACACCCCGGCGCCCCGGAAGGCGCGGGCCTGCCAGAGGATGAACACCGCGCCGGACGGGTCGGCGGCCACCGAGAACCGGCCGAAGTCGAAGACGTCGCCGGGGTCCTTCCGGACCAGGCCGCCGCACTCCTTGATCCTCGCGGCGGTGGCGTCGGCGTCGGCGACCGCGATGCAGACCGTCCAGGCGATCGGCTGCTGCGGGGCGTAGCGCGGGGTGATGGCGGCGGCCGGGACGCCCCGGACCAGCATCTGGGTGTAGTCGCCCTCCCCGGGGCGGGCCGTGTCGTCCGCCTGCCAGCCGAAGAGCTCGGTGTAGAAGGCCCGGGCGGCGGCCGGATCGGAGGTGCCCAACTCGGTCCAGCAGGGGGCGTTGGTGGTCACGGAGGTCTGCTTCATGGCGTCTGTCCTCGCAGCTTGCTCGGGAACTCCCGGGTTTTCGGCGCCTCGGCCCCCGCACCTCCAGGCCCAGCATGCGGGGCGGGGCGGAGCTTGGCGGGCGGGGTGGGCCGAACGGGCGGCGAGACGGGCGGACGAACACATGACAGATGACAGCTGACAGATTTCGAAATCTGTCAGCTGTCATCTGTTCGCTGTTATCCGTTAGCTGTCGGCTGTCAGCCTTCGCCCGTCAGCCGCGCACGGCCCTCGCCACCGGGATCCACAGCTCCGCCTCGGCGTCGGCCGTGCCCGGAACCGGGCTGACCCGCAGGATCTCCGGACCCGGCCGGGCCTCGTACGGGTTGGACGGGAACCACTGGCCGGCCACGTCCGCCCACATCTCCTGCAGGGCCTGCGGGAACGGCCCGGAGTTGGTGAACACCGCCCAGGTGCCGGCCGGGACGTCGAGCACATCCAGGTCCGCCGGGACGGCGGCCCCGTCGCGCGCCACCACCGCGTGCCAGTAGTCGAGTTCGGACCCTTCCTCGCGGTTCGGCGAGAAGTCGTCGCTCACCGACAGGATCCCGGCCGGGTCGTCCCCGGACAGCGCCGCGATCCGTTCGACCGTCTCCTTGCCGAGGCCCTTGATGAACTCGGCGATCCCCGGGTTGATCCCCAGGTAGATCAGGGTGACCCGGGCCTTCCTGCCGACGATCCGGAAGTCCGGCTTCTCGACGATCCGGTATTCCATACTGCTGCTTCCCTCCACGATGAGTCGGAAGGACATCCGGGGCTGGGAGACGAGCACCGCGCCGTCGCGCCGGGCCTCGCCCGGCCCGACTCCGTGCATGGCCCGGAACGCCCGGGCGAACGCCTCCCCCGAGGAGTACCCGTACCGGACCGCGATGTCGAGCAACGTCCGCTCGCCGTCCAGGACTTCGGCCCCGGCGACGGTCAGCCGCCGACGCCGGACGTACTCCGACAGCGGCATCCCGGCGAGCATCGAGAACAGCCGCCGGAAGTGGTACTCCGACGTCATCGCGATCCGCGCCAGCTCGGCCACGTCGACCTCGCGGTCCAGGTCGTGTTCGATCCGGTCCATCGCCCGGTTCAGGTGCTCCAGCACGCCAACCCCGTCCTTCCCTTACTGACCTTCACCGTAGGAAGGACCCACCCTGCCGCACCCGACAATCGGTGCCCGCTCCGGTCGGGTGCCGGGCTCCGATCGCCGGGTGCCTGGTGCCTGGTGCCTGACCGATCGCCGGGCGACGGCCGTCAGCGGCTCAGATCAGGCCCTGGGCCAGCATCGCGTCCGCGACCAGCTCGAAGCCGGCGATGTTCGCGCCGACCACGTAGTTGCCCGGGTGGCCGTAGCGCTCGGCGGTGGTGAAGCAGGAGTCGTGGACGTGCTTCATGATCCCGGCCAGCCGCTCCTCGGTGTGCTCGAAGGTCCAGGAGTCGCGCGAGGCGTTCTGCTGCATCTCCAGGGCGCTGGTCGCGACGCCGCCCGCGTTCGCCGCCTTGCCCGGACCGAAGGCCACCCCGGCCTCCTGGAACACCCGCACCGCCTCCGGGGTGGTGGGCATGTTCGCGCCCTCGGCGACGGCCAGCACCCCGTTGCGCACCAGCGCCAGCGCGTCGGCCTCGACCAGCTCGTTCTGGGTGGCGCAGGGCAGCGCGACGTCACAGGGCACGCCCCACACGCCCGGGCCCTCGACGAACCGGACGTGGCCGCCGCGCAGTCGGGCGTAGTCGGAGACCCGGCCGCGCCGGACCTCCTTGACCTCCTTGAGCAGGTCGAGGTCGATGCCCTTCTCGTCCACCACGTAGCCGGAGGAGTCGGAGCAGGTGAGCACGGTCGCGCCGAGCTGCTGCGCCTTCTCGATGGCGTAGACGGCGACGTTGCCGGACCCGGAGACGACCACCCGGCGCCCGTCCAGGCTCTCGCCGCGGCTGTGCAGCATCTCGGAGGTGAACATGACGCAGCCGTAGCCGGTGGCCTCGGTACGGACCTGCGCGCCGCCCCAGCCGAGGCCCTTCCCGGTGAGCACGCCGCTCTCGTACCGGTTGGTGATCCGCTTGTACTGGCCGAAGAGGTAGCCGATCTCCCGGCCGCCGACGCCGATGTCCCCGGCCGGCACGTCCGTGTACTCGCCGAGGTGGCGGTACAGCTCGGTCATGAAGGACTGACAGAACCGCATGATCTCGGCGTCCGAACGGCCCTTGGGGTCGAAGTCGGAGCCGCCCTTGCCGCCGCCGATGGGCAGGCCGGTGAGCGCGTTCTTGAAGATCTGCTCGAAACCGAGGAACTTGACGATCCCGAGGTTCACCGAGGGGTGGAAGCGCAGCCCGCCCTTGTACGGGCCGAGGGCGCTGCTGAACTCCACCCGGAAGCCGCGGTTGACGTGGATGTCACCGGAGTCGTCCGTCCACGGCACCCGGAACATGAGCTGCCGCTCGGGCTCGCAGATCCGCTCGATGATCCGGGCGTCGAGGAGTTCGGGGCGGTGGGCGAGCACCGGCGCCAGGGTCTCCAGCACCTCGTGGACGGCCTGGTGGAACTCGTCCTCGCCCCGGTTGCGGCGGACCACGTCCGCGTAGAGCGCCTCTATCGCGCGCTGCTCGGCTTCGAAGGAGCCGGGGGCGGAGGTGTGGGGGGTGGCAGGGGTCGTCGACATCTTCAGGACCCTTCCGTGGTCGTCGATGGGCGTGCGCAGTGTCCCGACGGGCCTGAGGGACGTGCCCAGGAAACGGCGCCAGTCTCGCAGTGTCCACACCGCGGGTCCCGCACCATCCACATGCTGGAAGCCCTGGTGGGAACAGCCAGGGCTGATGGGGTGTTGTGCGCCCCGGTGGTCGAGCCGGGCCCCGGCGGCCGCTAGTTGTTCAAATTGGAACTACCTAGTACGGTCGACCTCCGACGCACCACGACCCGTCCGGGTCCGACCGCGCCCGCCCCGGTCCGCGCCGAACCGGCCCGGCCCACCCCCGATCCACGGAGGCCCACCCATGCCGCAGCCCGGCGCCGCCACGGTGCGCTCGCGTGTGCGCATCCCGCTGACCTTCCCCGACGGCTACCGCGCCGACGCGGAGGTCTCCACCTTCCACGGCCTCACCGACGGCGCCGAGCACCTGGCGCTCGCGCTCGGCACGGTCCCCGAAGGCGGCACGCCCCTGGTGCGACTGCACTCCGAGTGCCTGACCGGCGACGTCTTCGGCTCGGACCGCTGCGACTGCGGGCCGCAGCTGCGCGAGTCGGTGGAGCGGATCAGCGAGGCCGGCGGGTACCTGCTCTACCTGCGGCAGGAGGGCCGCGGCATCGGGCTCTACAACAAGCTGGACGCCTACGCCCTCCAGGACTCCGGCCTGGACACGTACGACGCCAACACCGCGCTCGGCCTGCCCGAGGACGGCCGCGACTACACCGCGGCCGCCCAGATGCTCGCCGCGCTCGACGCCACGGGCATCGACCTGCTGAGCAACAACCCGGACAAGGCGGCGCAGCTGGCCGACCTGGGGATCGTCGTGCGGCACCGGGTGCCGACGGGAGTGCACCTGTCGGCCAGCAACGTCCGCTACCTGCGGGCGAAGGTGGAGCGGACGGGGCACTCGATCGAGCTGTCCCGGCTGGTCGGCTGAGCTGCCGCACGGGCGCTTGGTGACAGATGACAGCTGACAGATTTCAAAATCTGTCAGCTGTCATCTGTTATCTGTTCGCTGTTATCTGTTTGCTGTTATCTGTTCGCTGTGATCTGTCAGCTGTCAGCTGTCAGCCGTTCGCTGTCACCCGCGCCCCGCGCGCCCCCGGACCGTCCGCAGCACCCCGTACGCCGCCAGCGGCAGCGCCACCAGCAGCGCGGCCCAGAAGGCCCCGTGCCCCCACAGCCCGGCGATCGCCCGGAACAGCCCCTCGAACACCGGGATCCGCAGCGCCTCGACCGGGCCCAGCGGCCCCGGCCAGGCGCCCAGGAACAGCGTGGCCGGGACCCAGAGCACGAACAGCCCCTTGGCGGTGGCCGGCGTCCCGAGGGTGCTGACCAGCGACACCATCGCCAGCAGCAGGACGAACCCGGCCTGGTAGTCCGCGCCACCCTGCCCCGTCCCCCACGAGTCGGGCGTCGGGTGCGCCCCGGTGGCCGCCAGCCGGACCTCGACCGCCGCCCACAGCAGCAGCACCAGCACCGCCGTCGTCCCGAGCGCGAACCGCACCCGGTCGCGCGCACCGGCGCCGCCCGTCCGCCACCGCCCGGACGGCGCGCTCCCCGCCCGCTCGGCGGTGCCGGCCCCGGACGACCCCGCGCCCCGCACGCCCCGCACGCCCCGCTCCCGCCAGGCCTCCCGGGCCTGCCGTCGGGCGTCCTGAGCCGGCTTCAGCAGCCGGTTGGCGGCCCGCTCGATCAGGACGAGCGAGACGACGGTCGCCACCACCGCCGCGATGCCGGCCCAACTCCCCATCCCGCCCTCGAACACCACGACCCGGTCGGCCACCGACGGCGGCGTCTCCAGCACCGTCATCGGCGGTCCGAGCCGCAGGTAGCCGATGGCGAGGGCTCCGGCGCCGGTGAGCAGCGCCGTGCCGATGCCCACCCGGGCGGGGAAGAAGGCGATCACGGCGGCCGCGACCAGCCCCGCGCCGAGCTGTCCGGCCACCTGCCGGGCCGCGTGTTCGCCGGCGTTCCGCAGGGGGCCGCCGAAGGCGCCGGCGGGCGAGAGGTCGAGCTTCTCCCCCGCCTCGACCGGGTAGCGGAGCACCGCCCCCGCCCACAGCAGCAGCCCGAAGGCGAGGAGCAGCAGCAGGACCGCCCCGGCCCGGCGCGGCAGCGCGGTGCGGGCGTGCGGCCACCAGGCCGCCAGCTGCTCCCGCCGCTCCTCCCAGCCCGTCGGCGGCTGGCGGCGCCGGTTGAGCCAGAGCCGGGCCACCCGTCCCTCCTGTCGCACCCCGGCCTCCGGTTCGGG
The DNA here is from genome assembly GCF_042789775.1 of Kitasatospora sp. NPDC056800. NCBI lineage: Bacteria > Bacillati > Actinomycetota > Actinomycetes > Kitasatosporales > Streptomycetaceae > Kitasatospora > Kitasatospora sp. NPDC056800. The sequence continues at coordinate 25,616 of NZ_JBHUAL010000018.1, forward strand.
CCGCTCGGGCCGTCCCCGGCCGCGCCGCCGCAGTGCCTCCGCCGCGACCAGGGCCGCCCGGCCGGCCGGCTGCGCCGGGTCGGCGCTCACCGCCCGTCGGCGCAGCGCGGACCAGTGGCGCCGCACCACGTCCCGGGGAGTGGCCGCCGCCGGGTCTGGCGCCGGTCTGCGGGCCACGGTCCGTACGGCGGTGCGGGCGCCCGCGCCCATGGCCAGCGCGCCGTCCACCACCGTGGCGGCCACCGCGGCGGCGAGCTCCGACACCCGCCCGGGCAGCGGCAGTCGGTGCAGTGCGGCGGGCAGCGGCGAGAGCCGGCCGAGCAGCCGCGCGCGTTCCTCGGGCCGGATGCTCAGCCAGACCGCCTGCCGGTGCGCCTCCTCGCGTTCCTCCGGGCTGAGCCCGTCGCCGCCGCGCCGGCCGCCGCCGACGGTGCGGGCCAGCCGGTCCACCTCGGCCAGCACCTCCGGCAGTGCGGCCAGCGCTAGCAGCCGCGAGCAGTGCTCGCCGGCGCACTCGGGGTGGAAGCAGTCGTAGCGGGCGACCACGGCCGGCACCCCGCCCCGGACGAGTTCGTCGATCAGCTCGGCGCCGTCCGGTGCGGTGACGACGCGTTCCAGCCCGGTGGTGTCGATCGGACGGTCGCGGTAGTGGGGGACGGCGCCCGGGACGAAGGCGGCCCCCAGGGCGAGCACCGCCACCGCGGCCACGGACTCGCGCCGGGAGCCGGGCGCCTTGGCCACGTCGGAGAGGTAGTGCAGGTCGAAGACGGTGTCCTCGACCTCGTCCCGCAGCCAGTCGCGCACCCGTTCCGCTCCCCCGGTGGCCAGCCAGCGGGCCGCCGCGCCGGAGTTCTTGAGCAGCGCCTCGGTGAGCCGGACCGGGTCGGTGAACGGGTTGCCGAGGAAGGTGACCGGCCGGTGGGCCCTGGCCTGCGCCTGCGGTCGGCGGCGGATCACCTCGGGGGTACCGCCGGCCAGCCAGCTGCGGACCTGCGGGGCGGTCCAACGGTCCTCCGGCATCTTCGTGAACAGCCCCTGGAGGAGCAGCAGTTGGCGCGGGTCGCGGACGGCGCTGAGGTCGACCTCCTCGCCCATGACCAGTTCCAGCTCCAGCTCCTGGTCGTCCGGGCGCTCGCCGTCCGCGCCGACGAAGCGGGGGCGGCCGACGAACAGTTCGTACAGCACGTTGCCGAGCCCCCACCAGGGCCCGGCCTGGTGGTTCTTGCCGGCCAGCTGCTCGGGGGCCATGTAGGCGACGGTGACCATCATCGCGGAGGTGAACCGGCGGCTGTCGGTGAGCCGGTCGACGCCGCCGAAGTCGGCGATCACGAACTCCCCGGACCCGCTGCCGGGGCGCACCAGGATGTTGGCGGGCTTGAAGTCCAGCGGGTTGCGCTGGATCCGCTGCTGCCAGAAGTCGAGCAGGGCGACCAGCTCGTAGACGATCTGCTCGGTGGTCCGCCGGTCGCCGTGCCCGCCCGACCGCCACAGCCCGGCGACGTGGGCGGCGAGGGTGACCGGCAGGTACTCCATGGCCACCCAGTCGACCTGGGCGCCGTGGTGGCGGACCCGGCCGAAGTCGATCAGCTGCGGGACGTGCCGGCGGAAGCCGTCGTGGCCCAGGTGGGAGAGCAGGTCGTGGTCCATCGGCTGGCCCGCGACGGCCACCTTGACGGCCGCGTCACCGCCGCCGTCGGTGCGCCGGACGTACCAGACGGTGCCCTCGGAGCCGGCTCCGGCCCGGCCCAGCGGGATGAAGCGGCTCCGCAGGGCGTCCGGGAAGACGCCCTCGAACGGACCGCCGGTGTCCGGGGCCCCGCCGAACCCGTCCTCGGGGCCGGCCGGGCTCCCGCCCGCACTCCCGCCGCCGCCTCCCCCGGCCGGGGCGGGGCCGCCGGGCCCGATGCCGTCCTGCCAGGAGGACGAGCCGGCCCCCGAGCCCGACCGGGGCCGGACGACCTCGGTCACCGCCTCCGAATCGGCACCAGGCGCACGTCCCGAGTGCCCCGAGTCCCCCGAACTGCCCGAGCCCCCCGGCCGGTTCGGCCGGAGCTCGGTCGGGGCGTGCGGGTCGAACCTCGGCCCGGTGTCCGGCCTGCGGCGGATGGCCGCCTCCGGGTCGTACCGCGGCTCGTTGCCGGACACCCGACGCGTCGCGGCCTCCGGATCGAAGCGCGGCGGGTCGGCGGGCACCCGACGGGTCGCGGCCTGCGGGTCCACCCGGGCCCGCGGGTTCGCGCCGAGCCGGGACGACCGGTCCGGGGCGTCCTCGGAGGCACGCCAGCGCCCCCGCGACCACCGCTCCACCCTGCTCCCCGGCGGATTCCCCGGCTCGGCTCCGGCGGCCGACCGGGGCCTCGGCCCGCGCCGACCGCCCTCGGCCGGGTCCGCGTCCTCCGTCGTGCCCATGCGACGCTCCCCTCCCCCGCAGCCCGGACCGGCGCGGGGCCGTGACCATGGGCGCACCGGTTCCGGGGTGGATTGTGACGCGTCATCATCCCTCATGGCGGGCGCGGGTGTCGGCCGCTTTCGCGGATCAGGACCGACCCATCGCAGGACCGGTACGCAAGCGCGATCCCCGACGGGGAACCGGCCGCTGTCGACGCCTCGGCCGGCACTGCCCGTACGGCGGTCGGGCCGGCGCCGCCGCCGGAGCGGAGCAGGACCGGGCGGGAACGGACCGGCCCCCGAGCGGAACTCGAGCCGGCGTCCAGCCGGCCCGCCTCAGCGCTCCTCGACCGGGCGCCCCAGCGGTTCCTCCACGATCCGCCGGGCGATCTCCTCGGGCCGCACCGGGCGCCCGAAGTGCCAGCCCTGCGCCCAGTCGCAGCCCATGGTCCGCAGCCGTTCGGCGTCCCGGTGGGTCTCCACGCCCTCGGCGGTGACGTTCAGCCCGAGCGCGTGCGCCATCGACACCAGTCCGCTGACGATCCGCCACCCGGTGGACTCGTCCTTCCCCGGTTCGTGCAGGTCGCCGACGAAGGAGCCGGCGATCTTCAGCCCGGAGACCGGCAGGTCGCGCAGGTAGGCGAGGTTGGACCAGCCGGTGCCGAAGTCGTCCACGGCCAGCGACACCCCGAGGTCGACCAGCCCGTGCAGGGTGCGCAGCGCCTCGTCCTCGGGCCCGACCACCGTCGACTCGGTGATCTCCAGCTGCAACCGGGCCGGGTCCAGGCCGGTGCTGTCGAGGATCCGGGCGAGGTCGGTGACCAGGGCGGCACTGCGGGCCTGCCGGACCGCCAGGTTGACGTTGAGCTGCGGGGCGGCGTCGCCGTACCGCTTGATCCAGTCCGCGGCCTGGCCGCAGGCCTGCTCCAGCACCCAGCGGCCGAGCGGCATGATCAGCCCGGTCTCCTCGGCGGTGGTGACGAACTCGTCCGGGCCGAGCACGCCGAGCTGCGGGTGGCGCCAGCGCACCAGCGCCTCCACGGCGGCCAGCCGGCCGTCCGCGAGGCGGTAGAGCGGCTGGTAGTCGATGAAGAACTCGCCGCGGTCGAGGGCCGCGGGCATCCGCACCGACACCGCGTAGCGGCTGACCGCGCGGGCGTTCTCCTTGGGGTCGAAGAGCGTCCAGCGGCCGCGGCCGGCCTCCTTGGCGCGGTACAGGGTGAGGTCGGCGGCCCGGACGGCGGCGCCCGGGGTGGTGGTGGACACCCGCCGCTCCAGCACGCCGACGCTGGCGCCGACGGCGAGCTTGTGGTCGCCGATCAGCACCGGCCCGGCCAGCGCCTTGAGCACGGTCTTCGCGGCGGCCACCGCCTCCTGCTCACCCCGGCACTTCTCCAGCAGGACGACGAACTCGTCGCCGCCGAGCCGGGCCACCAGGTGGCCGAGCGGGGTGAGGGCGGCCTTCAGCCGGGCGGCGACGGCGGCCAGCAGCTGGTCGCCCATGTCGTGGCCGAGGCTGTCGTTGACCACCTTGAAACCGTCGAGGTCGACGTAGCAGAGGCCGAAGCGGGCGCCCGGCTCGGGCTCCTCGAACAGCTTCTCCAGCCGCTCGAAGAAGGCCGCGCGGTTGGGCAGGCCGGTGAGCGGGTCGTGGGTGGCCTGGTGGCGCAGCCGCTCCTGGAGCCGGTAGCGGTCGGTGACGTCCTCCAGCATCGCGACCTGGTACTGCGGGATGCCGTCGTCGTCGCGGATCAGCGAGACGGTCAGGTGGGTCCAGATCACCTCGCCGTCCTGGCGGTAGTACGGCTTGTCGAACTGGAAGTAGTCCCGCTTGCCGCTGATCAGCTCCTCGTACGCCTCCCACACGCCGGGGGTGTCCTCGGGGTGCACCAGGTCGCCGACCCGGCGGCCGATCATGTCCTCCGGGCCCGCGCCGAACAGCTCCTGGAGGGCCTTGTTGACCGCCATGATGTTGCCGTCGGTGTCACCGATGCCGATGCCGATGGCGGCGCTCTCGAACAGCGCCCGGAACCGGGCCTCGGAGGCGCGCAGCGCCCGCTCGGCCTCCTTGCGAGCGCTGTCGGCGGCGGTGCGGATCGCCTCCTGCTCGGTCAGCGTGCGCTCGCGCAGGGCGGCCGCCCAGCCGGCCGCGAAGGCGCCGGTCAGGGCCGGGCCGCGGTCGTCCTGGACGGGCTGCGCCTGGAGCAGCTCGACCGCCCGGGCCAGCAGCACCGGGTCGGTGAAGTGCGCGTCGACCAGGTCGGCGCCGGCCTGCGCGGCCAGCCGCGGCTCGAACGGCTCGTCCTCCTGGGCGCGGTGCAGCAGCGCGGCGGTGCGCGCGACCAGCCGGCCGAGCAGGCCGGGGTGGACGGCGGTGCCGTGGTCGGCGGAGAGCAGCCGGGCCCACTCCTCGTGGAACCGCTCCGCGTTGCCGCGCACCGGGGTGGTACTCATCTGCTGAACCTGGTTCCTCTGGTGTACGCGCCGGTTCCGGCGGGCCCGGCAGGCCTTGCGGGCCGAGCGGGCCGGGCAGGCCTCGCGACGGCCGCCGCGCGGGGCGTGCGGCCGTCGGTGCCTCGTCCGTCGCGTCCGCTCAAGGGCGGATCCCCACGCCCGCCACCCCGGCGATCCGCTCGGGGTGCTCACCGACCGTACCCGGCTGGTCCGGACGCCACAGCGGCAGGTGCACCACGCCCGGCTCGACCAGCTCGAAGCCGGAGAACATCGCGGTGATCTGCTCGTGGGTGCGCATGGTCAGCGGGGTCGGCGTCCGCTGGTAGAGCTTCTGGTGGTCCTCGGCCTGGTCGGGGCGGCTCTCCAGGGCGGCGTGCGAGAGCACCAGCGCGCTGCCGGGCGGGAGGGCGTCGCGGACCGTTCCGATCAGCCGCCACGGGTCGTCCTCGTCGCCGACGAAGTGCGCGACGGCGACCAGCAGCACGGCCACGGGCTCGCCGGCTGCCAGCAGCTCGGTGACCTCGGGGCGGGCCAGCAGGTCGTCGACGTCGCGCAGGTCGGCCTGGGCGACGGCGCAGTCGTGGTCGTCCTCCAGCAGCAGGCGGCTGTGCGCGACGGCGACCGGGTCGCGGTCCACGTAGACGACCTTGGCCTCGGGGCGGATCGCCCGGGCGATCTCGTGCACGGCGCCGAAGGTCGGGATGCCGGAGCCGATGTCCAGGAAGCGGGTGACGCCCTGCTCGGCGAGGAAGGTCACGGCGCGGCGCAGGAAGGCGCGGTTGGAGCGCATGATCTGCGGCAGCTCCGGCCACATGGCGATGGCCTTGCGGGCCATCTCCCGGTCGACCTCGAAGTTGTGCGAGCCCCCCAGGTAGTAGTCGTAGACCCGCGCGGCGTTCGGTTTGTCCAGGTCCGTGCCCTCCGGTACCCAGCTCGGTCGCCGCATGCCTGTGACTCCTTCACTCCGGTTTCTGGGGTCGCAGCGCCCAGGGGATGCTGCCGTGACTGATGAGACTACAAGCACAGAAGATCCTCCCCCGCACCCCGAACGGGTGCAAGCGGAGCGCTTCCTTCCTCCCGGACGGGCGCTTCCGGAAGATTCACCTCCGGTTACCGGCCGTGCCACTGACCAACTCGGCAACGGTCCAACGGCGTTCACCCCTCGGAGCGACCGGCCCGGACTAGGGTGGGGCCGTGGACCCCAACCACTACCGATTCCGGGGCGTCTGGCGGCTCGCGGCTCCGGCGACCGCCGTGTACGCGGCCCTCGAGGACGTGCGGAGCTATCCGCTGTGGTGGCCGGAGATCCGCGAGGTCCGACCGACCGGCGAGGACTCCGGGGACGTGGTGGTGCGCGCCCTGCTGCCGTACCGGTTGGTGATCGGCCTGGCGGCGAGGCGGCGCGACCCGGCCACCGGGGTGCTGGAGGTGGCCATGCGGGGCGACCTGGCCGGGTGGTCGCGGTTCACGGTGACGCCGGACCTGGCGGGCGGGGCGGGCGGACCGCGCGGGGCCCGCGGGCCGGGCGATCCGGGCAGCCGGGTGCTGTTCGAGGAGGAGACCCGGCCCGGCAAGCCCCTGCTGCGCCGGCTCGCCCTGCCGCTGCACCCGCTGTTCCGAGCCAACCACGCGGTGATGATGCGCCGGGGGCGGCGGGGGCTCGCGGCGTACCTGGCGGGGGCGGCGGCGGGGTGACGGGCGTCGAGCGGGGTGCCGGGCGTCGGAGGACGGATGACGGCGAACAGATGACAGACGACAACTTTCAGCGAACAGATGACAGCTTTCGAAATCTGTCATCTGTTCGCGACACCCCCGGCCCCGCGCCCACCGACGTCCCCGCCCCCGACTTCGGCTTCGACACCCCCTTCGACCGCACCGGCACCGGCAGCAGCAAGTGGGCCCGCGCGGACGCCCCCGGGACGATCGCGATGGGCCTCGCCGACATGGACCTGCCCGGCCCGCCCGCCGTCGCCGAGGCACTGGAGCGGCGCGCCCGGCACCGCGCGTACGGCTACACGGTCTGCGACCCGGCCGGCCGCGCGCTGGTGGCCGACTGGTACCGCACCCGGCACGGCGCCGCGGTCGACCCGGACTGGGTCCTGCTGCTGCCCTGCGGCCCGCGCACCGCGCTGCGCCTCCTCCTGGAGACCGTACGGCCGCAGGCCCCCGTCCTCTTCCCCACCCCGGAGTGGGGCGGCTTCGCCCAGCTCTGCCGCGCGGCCGGCCTCCCGTACCGCGAGCTGCCGCTGCACCCGGCGCACCCGCCGCAAGTACCGCACCCGGGCCCGAGCGGCTACCGGCTCCCGTCGGGCCCGCTCCCCCGCCCCGTCGGCGCCGTACTGCTGAGCAACCCGCACAACCCCTCCGGCACGGTGTGGCCGGCCGACGCCGTGCGCGCGCTCGCCGCCCGGGCGGCCGAGAGCGGTGCGCTGCTGGTCTCGGACGAGGTGCACGGCGACCTCACCCACCCCGGCCGCGCCCACCCCGTCGCCGTCACCACCGCCGACCCGGCGCACCGGCCCCTCCTCGTCACCCTCAACTCCGTCGGCAAGACCTTCAACTGCTCCGGCATCCCCAGCAGTTTCGCCCTCGTCCCCGACCCCGGGCTGCGCGCCCGGTTCACCGAGGCGCTGGCCGGCTACGGCCTCTGGGAGGGCGGCCTGCTGGAGCAGACCGTGCAGCAGGCGGCGCTGCGCGAGGGCGGGCCCTGGCTGGAGGCGCTGCTCGCCCACCTGGCCGCCGCCCGCACCCGGCTGACCGACCGGCTCGGGCCCGCCGTCCGCGCCACCCCGCGGGCCTCCTACCTGCTCTGGCTGGACGCCGCCGCGCTCGGCCTGCCGCCCGCCGACGCCCGCCGGGCGCTGCTGGAGCGCTGCGGTCTGGAGGCCTCCGACGGCGCCGACTTCGGGCCCGGCGGCCGGGGTTCACTGCGCCTGAACTACGCCCTGCCGGGGCCGGTGCTGGCGAGCGCCCTGGAGCGGCTGGAGCGCCTGTGACCCCGGCACGTGCCCCGGCCGGGCGCGGGCCGCTCCCTGCCCGCCGGTCGGCCTGACAGCCCCGAACTCACCCGTTCGCCACAGCTCTGACCTGCGAAAAAGAACGTTCACACGATTTTTGCGGGGCATCCCCGCATGCTCCGTAGCAGACTGGGCAAGGTAGACCGGGCCGCAATCGTGATCCCGAGGATGGTGAGTCCGGTGATACCGGTATCCCGCACCACTCCGCCCGACCGGCAGAGCACGCCGACACCCCCGCCGGGGGTGACCCCGTTGACCGAATCGGGGGCGCGCAGCCACGTGTCGGGCGTCTGCTTCAAGATCGGACCGCCCCGTCTGGTGGGGGTGGAGGTCGAATGGTTCGTCCATGACGATCGATGTCCGTCCCGCCCCGTACGGCCGGAACTGCTCCACGCCGCACTGGAGTCGCTGCCACTCGGCGGACCGGACGGCGTCTCCCTCCCCTCCGGTTCGCGCCTCACGCTCGAACCCGGCGGACAGGTCGAGCTCAGCTCCCCGCCCGCCACCGGCCTCCTGGCCTGCGTCGAGGACACCCGACGCGATCTGACCGCCCTGCGGGCCGCCTTCGCGGCACAGGGCCTGCGACTCACCGGCACCGGGACGGACCCGTACGCCCGCCCCCGACGGATGGTGCTGGACCACCCCCGCTACCTCGCGATGGAGCACTTCTTCGACTCCGCCGGGCCCTGGGGCCGCATCATGATGACCGGCACCGCGTCGGTGCAGGTCTGCCTGGACGCCGGCGAGGCGGACGGGCCGCACGCGGTGGAGCGCCGCTGGCGACTGGCCCACCGGCTGGGCCCGGTGCTGGTCGCCGCCTTCGCCAACTCACCGACACTGGACGGTAGTTCTACCGGCCATCGGTCCACCCGGCAGGCCGTCTGGTCCCGGATGGACCCGACCCGCACGCTCGCCCCGGAGCCGGACCACGGCGACCCGCGCGAGGCCTGGGCACAGTACGTGCTGGATGCCCGAGTCCTGTGCGTGCGAAGGCCCGAGGGCCTGCCCTGGACGGCGCCGACCGGGCTGACCTTCCGCGACTGGATCCGCGGCGCGGGCGAACGCCCGCCCACGCTCGACGACTTGGACTACCACCGCACCACCCTCTTCCCACCGGTGCGCCCGCGCGGCCACCTGGAGCTGCGGATGATCGACGCCCAGCCCGGGGACGGCTGGGTGGTGGTCGCGGCGCTGGTCACCGCGCTGCTGGACGACCCGGTGGCCGCCGATGCCGCGCTGGCCGCGCTGGAGCCGCTGGAACGCACCGACGGCCCGCGCCCGCCGCGCAGCGAGGTCTGGCGCCGGGCCGCCACCCTGGCCATGGCCGACCCGGAGCTGCGCCGAGCCACCCTCACCTGCTTCGCCGCCGCCGACGCCGCACTGGGCCGCCTGCCCGGCGCCGGTCAACTGCGCACCGTCGTCGCCGAGTTCGCCGAGCGCTACCCCGCGCGCGGCCGCTGCCCGGCCGACGACCAGCTGGACGCCCTGCGCTCCGGCACCCGATCCACTCCCCCGGAGGAGGCCGCACCATGACCGACGTCCGACCCCACGGGGGCACCGAGGCGGCCGGCGCGGACCGCAGCACCGGCCCGACCGCCGCCACCGCCACCCCTGACGCCGCCACCACCGGCACCGAGGCGCTGCGCGAGAGCATCGCCACCGAGCTGCTGGCCGCCCGCGCCCGCACCGCCGCGCTGACCGACTGCGTCGGGGACGGCGACCTCACCGCCCAGCACTCCCCGCTGATGTCCCCACTGGTCTGGGACCTCGCGCACATCGGCAACCAGGAGGAGCTCTGGCTGCTGCGCAACATCGGCGGCCGCGACCCGATGCACCCCGAGATCGATCCGCTCTACGACGCCTTCCAGCACCCCCGCGCCGAGCGCCCCAGCCTGCCGCTGCTGCCGCCCGCCGAGGCCCGCGCCTACGCCCACGAGGTGCGCGGCCGGGTGCTGGACCTGCTGGCGGCGAGCCCACTGGAGGGCGCGCCGCTGCTGGACGCCGGGTTCGCGTTCGGGATGATCGCCCAGCACGAGCAGCAGCACGACGAGACGATGCTGATCACCCACCAGCTCCGCCAGGGCGAGCCGGCCCTGGCCGCCCCACCGCCACCTCCCGCGCCCGCCGACGCGGCCACCCTGCCCGCCGAAGTCCTGATCCCCGCTGGCCCGTTCACCATGGGGACGGACACCGAGCCGTGGGCGCTGGACAACGAGCGCCCGGCGCACACCGTCGACCTGCCGGCCTTCCTGCTGGACACCACCCCGGTCACCAACGCCGCCTACCAGCGGTTCATCGCGGACGGCGGCTACGACGACCCGCGCTGGTGGACTCCGGAGGGCTGGGAGCACCGCCGCCGCGCCGACCTGACCGCCCCGCTGTTCTGGCGCCACCAGGACGGCCAGTGGCTCCGCCGGCGCTTCGGCACGGTGGCGCCGGTCGAGCCGGACGAGCCCGTCCTGCACGTCAGTTGGTACGAGGCGGACGCGTACGCCCGGTGGACCGGCCGGCGGCTGCCGACCGAGGCCGAGTGGGAGAAGGCGGCCCGGCACGACCCGGCCACCGGCCGCTCCCGCCGCTACCCCTGGGGCGACGGCCCGCCCGGCCCCGAGCACGCCAACCTCGGCCAGCGCCACCTGCGCCCGGCCGGGGCGGGCGGCTACCCGAAGGGCCGGTCCCCGTACGGGGTGGGCCAGTTGATCGGCGACGTGTGGGAGTGGACGGCCAGCGACTTCCGCCCTTACCCGGGCTTCCGGGCCTGGCCGTACCGGGAGTACTCGGAGGTGTTCTTCGGCCCCGAGTACAAGGTGCTGCGCGGCGGCTGCTTCGCGGTGGCGCCGGTCGCCTGCCGGGGCACCTTCCGCAACTGGGACTACCCGGTCCGGCGGCAGATCTTCGCCGGGTTCCGCACCGCCCGCGACCTGGAGGCGGACTGATGTGCCGTCACATCGCCTACCTGGGCGAGCCGGTGGCGCCCCGGGAGCTGCTGGTGCACCCGCCGTACGGGCTGTACCGGCAGTCCTGGGCGCCCCGGGTCCAGCAGTACGGCACGGTCAACGCGGACGGCTTCGGCCTCGGCTGGTACGCGGACGGCGACGAGGTGCCCGCCCGCTACCGCCGGACCGGGCCGATCTGGGCGGACGAGGCCTTCGCCGACCTCGCCCGGGTGGTCCGCACCCGGGCGCTGCTGGCCGCCGTCCGGTCCGCCACCGAGGGCTGCGCGCCGGGCGAGGGCGCGGCCGCGCCGTTCGCCGCCGAGCGCTGGCTGTTCAGCCACAACGGCGCGGTGGCCGGCTGGCCCGGCAAGCTGGACGCCCTGGCCGCCCTGCTGCCCCCGGCCGAACTGCTGGACCTGGAGGCGCGCACCGACTCGGCGCTGCTGTGGGCGCTCACCCTGCACCGGCTGCGGGACGGCGCCGGGCCGGGCGAGGCCCTGGCGGGCACCGTCGCGGACGTCACCGCGCACACCACCGGGCGGCTCAACCTGCTGCTCACCGATGGCGCCTCGATCGCCGCGACCACCTGGGGCGACACCCTGTACCACCGCACCCTGCCGGGCCTCGGCACGGTGGTGGCCTCCGAACCGTACGACGACGCGCCGGGCTGGACGTCCGTCCCCGACGGTTCGCTGCTGCTGGCGGACTCGCGCGGCGTCACCGTACGCCGCCTTCCCGGCCGCGACTGATCCCCACTCTTCCTTCACCTTCTGAACAGAGGAACCACCCTGTCATGGACACCTTCGAACTCACCCGACTGCTGCCCGCCGACCACTTCAGCACCGCGCTGCGCCACGACGTGCAGCACGGACTGACCGCGCGGCCCAAGTGGCTGCCGCCGAAGTGGTTCTACGACGCGCGGGGCAGCGAGCTGTTCGAGGAGATCACCCGGCTGCCCGAGTACTACCCGACCCGGGCGGAGCGGGCCATCCTGACCGCCCGGGCCGGCGAGATCGCCGCCGCCACCGGGGCCCGCACCCTGGTGGAGCTGGGCTCCGGCTCCTCCGAGAAGACCCGGCTGCTGCTGGACGCCCTGCGCGCGCTCGGCACCCTGGAGACGTACGTCCCGGTGGACGTCAGCGAGAGCGCGCTGACCGCGGCCGGCGCCGCCATCTCCGCCGAGTACCCCGGGCTCGCGGTGCACGGCGTGCTCGCCGACTTCACCGCCGGGCTCGGCCTGCCCCCGGAGGGCGGCCCGCGCCTGGTCGCCTTCCTCGGCGGCACCCTCGGCAACCTGCTGCCCCTGGAGCGCGCGGCCTTCCTGCACGGCCTGCGCACCGCCCTCGACCCGGGCGACTTCCTGCTGCTCGGCACCGACCTGGTCAAGGACCCGGCGGTGCTGGTCGCCGCCTACGACGACTCCGCCGGGGTGACCGCCGAGTTCAACCGGAACGTGCTGAACGTGCTCAACCGCGAGCTGGGCGCCGACTTCGACCCGGACGCCTTCGAGCACGTCGCGCTCTGGGACGCCGAGCAGGAGTGGATCGAGATGCGGCTGCGCTCGCTGCGCGCGCAGTCCGTGAAGATCCCGGCCCTGGACCTGCCGGTGCACTTCGCCCGGGGCGAGGAGCTGCGCACCGAGGTGTCGGCGAAGTTCCGCCGGGAGCGGGTGGCCGGGGAACTGGCGGCGGCCGGGCTGCGGCTGAGCCACTGGTGGACCGACCCGGAGGGCCGGTTCGGGCTCTCGCTCGCCTCGCCGGCCTGACCGCCACTCCCGGACGGCCCAATTTGCTTGTTCACCTTACGAATTCTCAGAGCGAAACTTGAGGTTCCCGGTGTACAAGACTTAAACGAATAGGGGTTACGATCTCGGCTACCGAGCTCAGCGTTGAGTACCAGGAGTCAGATCGTGAGCGTCACCCAGAAGCCCTCCGGGGCGGTCGAGGCCCCCGCGCCCGGCCGCCTCGGCTTCGTCGTCTTCATCACCGCGGCAGCGGCCCTCGGCGGCTTCCTGTTCGGCTACGACAGCTCCGTGATCAACGGCGCCGTCTCCGGCATCCAGGAGAAGTTCGGCGTCGGCAGCGGCGTGACCGGTCTGATCGTCTCCTCGGCCCTGCTGGGCTCGGCGGTCGGCGCCGCGGTCGCCGGACGGTTCGCCGACCGGTACGGCCGCATCAAGGTCATGAAGGCGGGCGCCCTGCTGTTCGCGATCAGCGCGGTCGGCTCGATGCTGCCGTTCTCCGCCTGGGACCTCGCCCTCTGGCGCGTCCTCGGCGGCGCGGCCATCGGCATCGCCTCGGTGATCGCCCCGACCTACATCGCCGAGGTCGCGCCGACCAAGTACCGGGGCCGGCTGGCCTCCTTCCAGCAGGCCGCGATCGTGCTCGGCATCGCGATATCCCAGCTGGTCAACTGGGTGCTGGCGCAGGCGGCCGGCGGCGACACCCGCGGCCAGCTGCTCGGCCTGGAGGCCTGGCAGTGGATGCTCGGCATCTGCGTCGTCCCGGCCGCGGTCTACTTCGTGCTCGCCTCGGTGATCCCCGAGTCCCCGCGCTACCTGATCCAGGCCGAGCGCCTGGACGACGCCCGCAAGGTGCTCGCCGAGGTCGAGGGCGAGGGCGTGGACACCGACGCCCGGATCGCCGAGGTCAAGGCGCTGATCGCCTCCGACCACCGCCCGCGCTTCCGCGACCTGCTCGGCGGCCGCTTCGGCCTGCTCCCGATCGTCTGGGTCGGCATCGGCCTGTCGGTCTTCCAGCAGCTGGTCGGCATCAACGTGATCTTCTACTACTCGTCGATCCTGTGGCAGTCGGTCGGCATCGACCAGGGCAACTCGCTGCTGATCAGCTTCGTCGGCTCGGTGATCAACATCCTCGGCACCGTGATCGCGATCGTGCTGGTCGACCGGGTCGGCCGCAAGCCGCTCGCCCTGATCGGCTCGGCCGGCATGGCGGTCGCGCTCGGCACCGCCGGCTGGGCCTTCTCCTCGGCCACCGGCAGCGGGGACAACCTCACCCTGCCCGACCTCCAGGGCACCGTCGCGCTGGTCGCCGCCAACGCCTTCGTGCTGTTCTTCGCGATGTCCTGGGGCGTCGTCGTCTGGGTGATGCTCGGCGAGATGTTCCCGAACCGGATCCGCGCCGCCGCGCTCTCCGTCGCCGCCTCCGCGCAGTGGATCGCGAACTGGGTGATCACCGTCTCGTTCCCGTCCATGTCGCGCTGGAACCTGTCGGCGACCTACCTGATCTACGCCGCCTTCGCGGCGCTCTCCATCCTCTTCGTGGCGAAGTTCATGAAGGAGACCAAGGGCGTCCGGCTGGAGGACATGGGCTGATCCGCCCGTCGGCCCGCCGACCTCTCGGCCCCCGTACCCCCGGCGCGATCAGCGCGGGGTGCGGGGGCCGAATCGTTTCCGCTCGACCGGGCCCCTCCAGCCTCGTCTCAGGGCCGCTCGGCGAGCCGGGCGTAGCGCAGGGCGAGCCCGTCGAGCAGCGCCTCCAGCCCGGTCTCGAAGGCTCCCTCGTCCACCGTCCCGCGGTGCCCGGCCAGCCGGTGCGCCTCGCCGAGGTGCGGGTAGTCGGCCGCGTCGTAGACCTCGGCGTCGGCGGGGAAGCCGGCCGCGAAGGAGGCGAGCGCCGAGCCGGTGACGAAGTAGCGCATCAACGCGCCGATCCTGGTCGCCTGACCGCGCGGCCACCCGGACTCGACCAGGTGGCCGAAGACGGCGTCGGCCAGCCGCAGGGCGTTCGGCCGGCGCCCGGGGCCCTGGGCGAGCACCGGGACGATGTTGGGGTGGGCGGCGAGCGCGGCACGGTAGGAGCGGGCCCAGTCGCGCAGCGCCTCCGGCCAGGAACCCCCACCGGCCCCGGCAGCCCCGGCGGTGCCGAACATCGACAGGTCGACCTCGCCGATGACGCTGTCCACCACCGCGTCCAGCAGCTCGTCCTTGGTGGCGAAGTGGTTGTAGAGCGAGGGCCCGCTGACCGACAGCTCGCTGGCGAGCCGGCGGGTGGAGAGGGCGTCCAGCCCCTCGTCGTCGATCAGCCGCAGGGCGGCGGCGACGATGCGCTCGCGGCTGAGCAGCGGGGTGCGTGGACGGGCCATCGCGGCGGGTGCCTCCGGTTCCTCCGGTCGGGTGTGCTGGGGACCGATTCTGGCAGGTGCCCCTTCCCAGCGCGGGCGGGGCGGGGCTACAGTCCCCCCATAAAACTTGCAGCGCTAGTTTAATGGGTCCGGCCCTGGGGTCGGGGCCCTGGACACCGGATTCGGGAGCCGCCGTGAACCTGGAGTTGTCCGAGGAGCAGAGCGCCGTCCAGGACCTCGCCGCCTCCTTCACCGACCGCGAGGTCGTGCCGCACGCCGCCGAGTGGGACCGCGCCGAGTCCGTCGACCGCGCGATCATCGGCAAGCTGGCGAAGGTCGGCTTCCTCGGGCTGACCATCCCGGAGGAGTACGGCGGCAGCGGCGGCGACCACCTGGCGTACTGCCTCGTCCTGGAGGAACTCGGGCGCGGCGACTCGGCCGTGCGCGGGATCGTCTCGGTCTCGCTCGGCCTGGTCGGCAAGTCGGTCAACGCCTTCGGCACCGAGGAGCAGAAGCGGCACTGGCTGCCCCGGCTCACCTCGGGCGAGGCGCTCGCCTGCTTCGCGCTCACCGAGCCGGGCACCGGATCGGACGCCGCCAACCTCACCACCCGCGCCGTCCGGGACGGCGGGGACTGGCTGATCAGCGGCGCCAAGACCTTCATCACCAACGGCACCTGGGCCGACGTCGCCCTGGTCTTCGCCCGCACCGGCGGCGACGCGCCCGAACAGCGGGGCCACCGGGGCATCACCGCCTTCCTGGTCCCCACCGGCCTGCCCGGCTTCACCCGCACCGAGATCCACGGCAAACTCGGCCTGCGCGGCCAGGCCACCGCCGGCCTCTCCTTCGAGGACGTCCGGGTGCCGGACAGCGCCCGGCTCGGCGAGGTCGGCAAGGGGTTCACGGTGGCGATGGCCGCGCTGGCCAAGGGCCGGATGTCGGTGGCGGCCGGCTGCGTCGGCATCGCCCGGGCCTGCCTGGAGACCGCCGTCCGCTACGCGGGCGAGCGCGAACAGTTCGGCAAGCCGATCGCCTCGCACCAGCTCGTCCAGGAACTGCTGGCCGGCATCGCCGTCGACGTCGAGGCGGCCCGGCTGCTCACCTGGAAGGTCGCCGACCACATCGACCGCGGCCTGCCGTTCGCCACCGAGTCCTCCGTCGCCAAGCTGTACGCCAGCGAGGCCGCCGTCCGGGCCGCCAACAACGCGCTCCAGGTCTTCGGCGGCTACGGGTTCATCGACGAGTACCCCGTCGGCAAGTACCTGCGCGACGCGCGGGTGATGACGCTCTACGAGGGCACCAGCCAGATCCACCAGCTGCTCATCGGACGCGCCCTGACCGGCGTCAACGCCTTCTGACGCCGACCCGCCGCCTGCCCCGCTCCCGTCCCGACCCCCGCCACCCGCTTCCCGACAAGGAGCCCGACGACGTGCGTCCCGTCTACTTCGCCGCCGCCCGCCGCACACCCATCGGCCGACTGCGCGGCGCGCTCGCCACGGTCCGCCCGGACGACCTCTCGGCCACCGTGCTGCGCGCCCTGCTCGCCGACGTCCCCGCACTCGACCCGGCCCGGATCGACGACGTCTACTGGGGCGCCGCCAACCAGGCCGGCGAGGACAACCGCAACGCCGCCCGGATGGCCGTGCTGCTGGCCGGCCTGCCGGAGACCGTCCCCGGAGCCACCGTCAACCGGCTCTGCGCCTCCGGCCTGGAGGCCGTCACCCTCGCCGCCCGGGCCATCGGCTCCGGCGAGGCCGACGTGGTGCTGGCCGGCGGCTGCGAGTCGATGACCCGCGCCCCCTTCGTCCTCCCCCGCCCCGACGAGGCGCTGCCGCACCGGATGGAGACCTTCGACACCCGGCTCGGCTGGCGGCTCACCAACCCGCGGATGGCCGAACTGCACGGCGTGCTCAGCATGGGCGAGACCGCCGAGGAGGTGGCCACCCGGTACGGCATCGGCCGGGAGCGCCAGGACGCCTTCGCGCTGCGCAGCCACCAGCGGGCCGGCGCCGCCCGCGAGGACGGGCACTTCGACGCGGAACTCGTCCCGGTCGAGCGCCCGGACGGGGTGACGGTGGGCCGCGACGAGGGCATCCGCGAGGACACCAGCCTGGCGAAGCTCGCCGGCCTCAAGCCGGTGTTCCGGCCCGGGGGCACGGTCACCGCCGGGAACGCCTCGCCGATGAACGACGGCGCGGCCGGGCTGCTCCTGGTCGGCGAGGAGGCGCTGCACGACCTCGGGCTGCGGCCGCTCGGCCGGTACGTGGCCGGCGCCTCGGCCGGGGTGCACCCGGACGTCATGGGCATCGGCCCGGTCCCGGCCACGGCGAAGGTGCTCGCGCGGGCCGGCTGGTCGCTCGCCGACCTGGACACCGCCGAGCTGAACGAGGCCTTCGCGGCCCAGGCGCTCGCCTCCGCCGACGGCATCGGGTTCAGCCCCGAGCGGGCCGAGGAGGTGGTCAACCCCAGCGGCGGCGCGATCGCGCTCGGCCACCCCCTGGGCGGCTCCGGCGCCCGCATCCTCACCACCCTGCTGCACCGGATGCGCCGTACCGGTGCCCGGCGCGGTCTGGCCACCATGTGCGTGGGCGTGGGGCAGGGTACGGCCGTGCTCGTCGAGAACGTCTGACGACCGGCGCTCCCCGTCCGTCGATCCACACCTCTGTCGATCCACAACTCTGTTGGTCCACACCTCTGTTGGTCCACACCTCCGTCGGTCCGAGCCTCCAGGGCCCGGACCGACCTTCAACCTCCAGACTTCCGAGGAGTTCACATGACGCGGTTCGCGGGGAAGGTCGCCGTGGTGACCGGCGCGGCCCAGGGCATCGGGGCGGCCACCGCCCGTCTGCTGGCGGAGGAGGGCGCGGCGGTCGCCGTGGTCGACCTCACCGCCGAGCGGGCGGCCGGGACGGTCGCCGAGATCACCGCCAAGGGCGGCACCGCCCGGGCGTACGGCTGCGACGTGGCCGACTACGACGCCGTGGAGGCGGTGTTCGCGCAGGTCGCGGCGGACCTCGGCGGGGTGCACATCCTGGTCAACAACGCCGGGATCACCCGGGACAACCTGTTCTTCAAGATGCCGAAGGCCGACTGGGACGCGGTGCTGACGGTCAACCTGACCAGCGCGTACAACTGCAGCCACGTCGCGCAGAAGTACATGGTGGCGCAGAAGTACGGGAAGATCGTCTCGCTCAGCTCGCGCTCCGCCCTCGGCAACCGCGGCCAGGCCAACTACGCGGCCGCCAAGGCCGGCATCCAGGGCCTCACCGCGACCCTGGCGATCGAGCTCGGGCCGTTCAACGTCAATGTCAACGCCGTCGCGCCCGGGTACATCGCCACCGCGATGACCGCGGCCACCGCCGAGCGGGTCGGCAGCAGCGCCGAGGAGCACCAGACCGAGGTCGCCGCCCGGACGCCGCTGCGCCGGGTCGGGCAGCCGGAGGAGGTCGCCTCGGTCGTCGCCTTCCTGGCCAGCGAGGAGGCCTCCTACGTCAGCGGGCAGACGCTGTACGTCAACGGCGGAGCACGCTAGGCAGTCGTCTGACGTGTCGTCATATCGCCGTCCCGGGTGGGGGGTTACTTTCCCCTGGGACGGCCTTTACCTTTTCGCGTGGCCGAGTATGACCATGTCCTTGATCACATGGCCCCACCAAATGACTATGGCATGATCATGCAGCTCTCGATGGGATGGCCGCACCGACCCGACCGAACCAGGTCGGGCCCTGCGCCCCAAGGAGTCCCATGGGCAGCCCCGCCACCCTCCGCCGCGCCCTGGCCCTGCTCGCCGTGGGGGCCACCGCCCTCACGGCCGGTACCGTCGCCGTACCGGCCGCCGGCACCGCGATCGCCGCCCCCGCGCACGATCTCACGGGCGTCCACGTCCGCCCCGCCTCCTTCGGGCACCACAACGCCCAGGGCCGCCCCGCCCCGCTGAGCACCACCCAGTGCGTCAGCCAGGTCGGTATCCACTGCTACTCGCCGCTGCAGTACCGGACCGCCTACAACCTGGACCCGCTGTACCAGGAGGGCATCACCGGCAAGGGCCGCACCATCGTCATCGTCGACTCCTTCGGCTCGCCGACCATCCAGCACGACCTGGAGGTCTTCGACAAGCAGTGGGGCATCCCGGACACCAACGTCGAGGTGGTCAAGTGGGGCAACGTCCCCACCTGGGACCCGAAGAACCCCGACCACACCGGCTGGGCCGGCGAGACCACCCTGGACGTCGAGTACGCCCACGCGATCGCCCCCGACGCGCACATCATCCTGGTCGAGACCGGCGTCGCCGAGACCGAGGGCACCACCGGCCTGCCCGAGATGATGGACGCCGAGAAGGCCCTCATCAAGGCCGGCCGCGCCGACGTCATCTCGCAGAGCTTCGGCGCCACCGAGAACACCTTCCCGGGGTACGACAAGGGCGACTTCAAGTCGCTCACCGACCTGCGCTACGCCTTCCAGGCCGCGGCCGACCACAACGTGACGGTGCTCGCCGCCTCCGGCGACAACGGCGCCACCGACGCCCAGGAGAACGGCACCGACCTGTACCCGTACAAGGTCAACTCCTGGCCGTCCTCGGACCCGCTGGTCACCTCCATCGGCGGCACCCAGCTCACCCTGGACGACAAGGGCAACCGCACCGCGCCCGACAAGGTGTGGCACGACAAATCCGGCGCCGGCGGCGGTGGCGTCTCGGGCATCTTCGAGCGTCCGTGGTACCAGGCCGGCGTCGCCAACGTCACCGGCAACCACCGCGGCACCCCGGACATCAGCATGAGCGCGGCCGTGGACGGCGCCGCCTGGACCTACGAGTCCTACGACCCGACCTCGGTCGGCTGGCACCTCACCGGCGGCACCAGCGAGGCCACCCCGCTGTTCTCGGGCGTCGTCGCGCTCGCCGACCAGCTCGCCGGCCACCGCCTCGGCCAGCTCAACTGGCGCCTGTACGGCATGAACCTGCTGCCGAGCAAGTGGAGCGGCATCGTGGACGTGAAGCAGGGCGACAACGGCTGGAACGGCGTCACCGGCTACAACGCGACCGAGGGCTACGACCTCGCCAGCGGCCTGGGCACCATCGACGGCGCGAAGTTCGTGCACGCGGTCGCCGGTCGGTGAACCGGCGGGTCACCGGGTGACGGGTGACAGGTAACAGATAACAGACGACAGCGGACAGATTTTGAAATCTGTCCGCTGTTCGCTGTTTTCCGTCTGCTGTTACCCGTCAGCTGTCGCCCGACGACCGCCGGTTGTCAGCCGGTCGCGGCCAACTGGGCGAGGTAGCGCTCG
The DNA here is from genome assembly GCF_042789775.1 of Kitasatospora sp. NPDC056800. Classification (NCBI taxonomy): domain Bacteria; kingdom Bacillati; phylum Actinomycetota; class Actinomycetes; order Kitasatosporales; family Streptomycetaceae; genus Kitasatospora; species Kitasatospora sp. NPDC056800. Next base: position 45,777 of record NZ_JBHUAL010000018.1, read on the forward strand.
GCGGCGCGGAGCTTGCGGCCGTCCGGGCCCGGGAGGTAGGCGCGCAGTTCGATGATCTCCGGGGCGATCCGGATGGCCTCCGCACGGTCGGCGATCGCGCGCCAGCAGGCCTCGGCGTTGGTGGCCGCCCGCTGGGTCTCCACATGGTCCGGGCCCTGCGAACGGAGCAGGGTCAGCGCCACCTCGCGGTAGATGTCCGCGGCCTCGGCCGACCGGCCCGCGAGCCGGCAGACGTGCGCCCGGACCTGCCGGACCTGCAGCACCGGCTCGGAGACGGCACCGTGCTCGGCGATCGCCTCCAGTTCGAGGGCGAAGGCCAGGTCGGTGGCGGCGGCGTGGTCCCCGGCCTCGGCGCTACGGACGATCCGTCCGATGACCTCGCGGTAGTCCGCGCGGGGCGTAGCGGCCGCAGCGGCCGCAGCGGCCGCAGCGGCTTCGTCGGCCGGTGCGTCGGCAGGGGCGTCACTCGGGGCGGGCGGCGCGTCGGCGGGAGCGTCCTCGGTCGGCGCTTCGTCCTGCGGCACGGCGTCGGCCGGCACCTCGTCAGAAGGTGTCCCGTCCACCGGAACGACGTCGGCGGGAGCCTGCTCGGCGGACTCCTGCTCGGCGGGCGCCTCGTCCGTCGGCACGGACTCCACCGGGACGGCGTCCCTGGGCTCCTCCGCGGCCTCGGGTGCCTCCTCGACGACCTCGCCGGCAGCGCCCTCGGCTGCCTCCTCGCTCGTCTCCTCCGCCGTCTCCTCCGCTACCTCCTCGGCCACCGGCTCGGCCACGGTCCCGACCGCCTCCGCCGCGGCTTCGGCGGCCACCGCGGCTTCCTCCTGCGGGAGTTCGGGCTCGGCGACGGCACCGTCCACCGGCTCCGGCCGGGACTTCAGGAGCGTGACGCCCGCCGGGGACGCGCTGTCCTCGGGCACGGTGTCGGCCGGGGCGGGCTTGCGCAGGGTCACACCCGGTGCCTCGACGCCCCCGCCCGCCTTCTGCAGGCTGACCGGGCGGGCCGGCCGCGGCGGGGTGGGCGGTACGCCCGGCTTGACCAGGCTGACCGGACCGCCCGCGGCCACCGGAGACCCGGCGAACGCAGCGGACCCGACCGCCCCCGCCGACCCCGCCGACGACGCGGGCGCCCCGGCCGGGGCCGCTACCGGCCACTCGGGAGCGGCGTCCCGGGGCTCCGCCGGACGCGGCAGCGGCGCCGTCGGCGCCACCGGGGGCGGCGGCGCGTCGGAGGGCGCCGTACCGGCGGTCGGCAGCGGTGCCACCTCGGCCGGCAGGCCCTCGCCGCGACGGGCGGTGTTGCGGAAGAACGGCCGGTCCGGGGCGTGCGTGGCCAGGATGACCACATCCGGCCGCAGCACCGAGTACACCTGCTGACGCAGCTGCTCCGGCGCGAGCACCTCGCCCGCACCGGGCCGCCCGCCGTGCAGCGCCTCGATCAGGGCGCGGGTGAAGGTGCCGATCTGTTCCGGGTCCGGGCTGACCACCGCCCAGAGCGGGATCCCCTCGCTGAGCGGCGAGACGGTGCCCTGGAGGTACGGCCAGGCGTTCTGGTCGGCGCTCAGGTCGGCGATGACGAGGGTCTGCCACTCGGCCGGACGGTGGCTCAGCTCGGCGGCGACGGCCTGCCAGGGGAGGCCGTCCTGCTTGGCGTCGCGCAGGGTCAGCTGGAGCTGCCCGCCGCGCTTGTCGGCGACGACGTGGCCGCCCAGGTGGATCAGCAGCGGTCCGGGGTGCCGGGAGGCGGCGCGCAGGTGGGCGAGGACGGTGTGCGGGTCCCCGGCGCCGGGGAGGTGGACGGCGTCCACCGCGTCCGCGGCGAGCAGCACCTGCGGCGAGACGGCGGCGAGCATCGCCGAGAGCACGGGTGCCTGGGTCGGTCCGCCGCGGCCCCAGGTGCGGCGGCCGGACGTTCCGTACCCGCCCTCGATGACCAGGATCCGTCCACGCGGCGCGGCTCCGAGCCCGCCCGCGCCGACGGCGGCGGCGCTCGGCGCCGCGCTCTGGACCGGGAACGGCGGCGGGGTCGCCGTGGACGCGGCCCCGGCGGCGGGCAGCCCGGTGAGGGTCCATCCGGTGGGCGGGACGGGCGGTGCGGGCGGCGGCGCGACCGGTGGTGCGGGCGGCGGCGCGACCGGGGGAGCGGCCGGGGGCGCCGGCGGCGGCTCGTACAGCGCGGCGGGGCCCGGCGGGTGCTCCTCGGCCGGGAGGCGCGGGGGCGGCGGTACGGCGTCCCAGGGACCCGAGCCCCCGGCCGGGTCGGGACCTCCGGAAACCGCTGTCGTCTCCGCCATCTCCTGGTCACCGCCCCGCCCCGCCGCTCCCGCGGCGTCTGATGCCCTCGACTGCGTGGTGCCTGCCACCACACTCCGTGCGCGCCACCCTACGAGATCCCGGCTCGCCCGTTCCAGGCCGGGTGGCCGATCGGCGCGCCACACCGCCCGCGCCGCCCGCTAAGGTGCCGTCATGATCGATACCGATCGCCCGTTGCTCTTCCTCGACGTGGACGGTCCGCTGATCCCCTTCGGGGGCCCGCCGCCGGGCGGCTACCCCGTCCAGCGCAGCCCGCACGTCCCGGCCGGTACGACGCCGGGCGGGAACCCGCTGATCGCCCGCGTGGACCCGGAGTTGGGCCCTCGGCTGCTCCGCCTGCCGGCCGAGCCGGTGTGGGCCACCACCTGGCTGGAGGACGCCAACGAGTGCCTCGCGCCCTGGCTCGGTCTGCCCCGACTGCCCGTCGTGGACTGGCCGGTGGACGACTCTGACGACTCTGACGACGCGGAGGACGCGGACACCGCGGACGCCACGTACCCGCCGCAGGGCCTGCACTGGAAGACCCGCACGCTGGTCGCCTGGGCTGGCGGGCGGCCGTTCGCCTGGGTGGACGACGAGATCACCGGGGCCGACCGCCGCTGGGTCGCCGCCCACTCCCCCGCCCGCGCCCTGCTCCACCGGGTCGATCCCCGACGCGGGCTCACCGAGGCGGACTTCGCCGCGCTGGACGCCTGGCTGCGGACGGCCTGACTACACTGCCCCGCCATGGAACCCGTCGCCGGAACACCGTCCCGCTGGCATCTGGCCCTGCACGGCGGGGCGTTGGTCGAGCTGTGGGCGGACGGGTACGGCGTCGAGGGCGGGGCGTACGTGTTCAGCTCGCTCGTCCGGGCGACGGCGGAGGAGCAGGAGCAGGTCGAGGTGGTCGCGCGGACCCCGGCGGACGACCGGCGGGTCCTGGTGGCCGTGGCACGGGTTCCGGAGGCCGTCGTCCAGGACGTCCACTCGGCCGCCGAACCGGCGCGCGACGGCGCCTGTGCCTGCCGGCCCTTCTCCTGGGAGGAGTGACCGCTCCCGGAAACCCGTCCGGCCACCCCTGGAACAGGAGTGGCCGGACGGGCGGTCACGGCGTCAGGAGCCCGCGAGCAGGTCCCGCAGCAGGGCGACGGTGTCGGCGTCCAGGTCCCGGCCGGTCCGGCGGCTGAGGGCGTCCAACCGGTTGACGGCGCGCAGGAGTTGGTCCCGGGCGCCGGCCGAGGCGTAGGCATAGAAGAGGTCCCGGTGCAGCAGTTCGACGTCCGGGGCGACGGCGAGGCCGCGGAAGACGGCGGCCTCGGCGCTGCGGTGGTCGCCGTACTGCAGGCGGCGGGCGGCCAGTTCGTGGGCCGTGTCGACGATCGCCGCGATCATGTCCTGCCGCTCGGCCTCGGCCCAGCCGTACGAGGCCGGCGGGGCCTCGGCGAACGGCGCGCCGCGGACCAGGGCCAGGGCGTGGGCGAGGGCCGCGTCGGCGGTGGCGCTGGTGCTGCGCATGCCGCGCCGGTAGAGGCCGCGGAACTCGTCCCAGTCGCAGGTGACCGCCGGGGCGAAGGAGTAGCCCTCGGTGCCCTCGGTGGGCAGGAAGACCCGGCCCTCCGGCGAGGTGCCGAACCAGGCGGCCAGGTCGGCGAGTTTGGCCGGCAGCGGGCTCTCGGAGCCGGCCGCGGTGGGGTGCGGGTCGAGGTGCGCCGCGCCGGGGTGCAGGTCGTGGTCGAGCGCGTGGCGGTCGGACCCGGGGCGCAGCGCCAGGTAGACGGCCAGTTCGGTGAGCCGGGGCAGCGCGCCGGGTGCGGCGGCGCCGAGGACTCCCGCGACGTCCACCGGGCCGAGCAGCCGGATCCGGGGGGCGTTGCGGGGGGCGTGCGCCTCCGGGGAGCGGAGGATGGCGAGCAGGTCGTCGCTGTCGCTGCGGCCGGGCGTCGTCCGGGCGACCGGGGCGACGGCGGCGGGGCCGGGCTGCTCCGCACCGACGGCCTCGGCGGCTTCGACGGCCTCCGCGGTCTCCGCCGTCCCGGCCGGTCCGGTCCCGAGGGCGACGGCAGCCTCGGGAGCGGCAGCGGCAGCGGGAACGGGCTCGGTCGACGGCACAAGGCCCTCGGCCGTCTTCGACGCGGTCGGCTCCGCCACGACGGGCTGCGGCACGACCGGCTGGACGGCGAGCACGACCGTCGCCGTGGACTCCGAACCGGTGTCCCCCGGCCCGGCCGTCCCCTCGTCCTCCGCCAGGCCCGGCCGGCGCAGGTCGCGGGTGGTCTCGTCGGTCGCCGCCTGCCGTCCCTGCCCGTTGACGGCGAACCGCGCCGGGCCGGCCGAGGCAGGCGCCGGAGCCGAAGCCGGGCTGGACGCCGCGGGCGGCAGCGCGGCAGGGGTCGGAGCGGGCGCCACCGGATCGGTGCCCGCGAACGGGCTGGCGCCGGTGCCGATGACCCGGGCGAGCAGCCGGGGACCGGCGGCCGCGCCTTCCTCCGCCCCGCCTGCCGAAGCCCCGCCTGCCGAAGCCCCGCCGACGGAAGTCCTGCCGGCGGAAGCCCCACCGACGGAGGCCCCGCCGGTCGAAGCCCCACCGACCGGAGCCGCAGCAGCCGGACCTCCGATGGCCGGGACCGCCACGGCGGCCGAGGCCCCGACGGCGGCCAGCACCGGTACGGCGGCGGGCAGTTCGGTGGTGTCGGTGTCGTCCTCCGGCCCGTCCAGCGTCCAGGCCGGGGCCGGGTGCTGGGTGGTGTCGTCGGCGACCCGGAGTAGCTCGGCGACCTGGTCGTACTGCCGGTCGCTGAGCCGCTGCAGCTCGACCGTGAGGTGCAGGCCCGGGATCGCGGCCTGGCCGGAGGCCGGCAGGGTCCAGCGGGCGACCGGGCCGGTGCCGCGCTCGGGGGCACGGGTGATGACGGCGACGCAGGTGCGCGGACGGGCGTCGAGCAGGCGTCCGAGCTCGGCCGGGACGTCCCCGCCGGGCTGGTGGGCGCAGAGCACGATCTCGGGCGTCCAGGACTCGTCGGCCTGGCCCCGGCTGCGGGCCTCGCGCGGGCTGGTGGCCTCGGCGGCGACCAGGGTGGCGCGGGCCTTGGCGGTGCGCGGGCCGAGGGCGGCGAGCGCGGCCTCCAGGGTGGGGTGGCGGTGCACGCGTTCGGCGGCCGGGCCGCTGATCGGCACCTCCTCGGCGAGGTCCACCAGGTGCAGGTGCAGCCGGTCGGCGAGCGGGCTGTGGGCCAGTTCGACGGCGAGGGTGCGCAGCACGTCGCGGGCGTCGTCCGGGTGGCCGGACAGGTGGAGCAGCCGGACGGCCTCCAGGTCGGCGAGGACCACCGAGCCGTCCGGCGAGGTGCCGAGGGTGACCAGCGCGGGATAGGGCGCGGCGGTCTTGCGGGCCTGGCCGGGGCTGAGCAGGTCGCCCGAGTCGGCGCTGCACCACCACACGTTGGCGGCGTGCGCGGCGCGGAACGGCGCGATCGGGGTGGCCGGTCCGGACAGGTGCAGTTCGATGGTTTGGCCCGGGGTGATCCGGGCGGCGACGATGGCGGGCAGCCGCTTGCCGCCGCGCACGGTGTTGCGGGCCAGGGTGCGCAGGGAGCGGTCCAGCAGGTCCAGTCCGGCCTGGTCCTGCCGGGCCATCAGCTCGTTCTCGAAGGCGGCGGCCTCGGCCTCGGGCATCGCGATGCGGTGCCGGGGGCGGCGGGCGCGCTGCTGGGTGCCGCGCTTGTGGGCGACGGCGCCGACCATGACGGCCGCGAGCAGGACGCCGACGGTGGAGGCCGAGAGGGCGACGGTGTAGTCGTCGCTGGGGGCCGGGTCGGCGTGCGCGGCGGGGGCGGGCGCGTGGGCCGGCGCGTGCGTGGGCGCGGGCGCCGGGGCCGACTGCGGCGCGCCCGGCGCGGGAGCGCCCGGCGCCGGAGCCTGGTCGGCGGGGGCCGGCGCGGGGGCCGGGGCCTGGTCGGCCGGAGCCTGATCAGCGGGAGCCGGTGCGGGCGCCGGTGCGGCACCCCCCGCCCCCGGAACGGTGAGCACCATCCCCGGCACCACCACGTCCGGGTCGGTCAGCTGCGTCCCGTCCGGGGCCTGCGCCCCCTTGTTCGCCTCGAACAGCTTCGGCCACTGCTCCCCGTCCCCCAGCTCCCGCTGGGCGATGGCCGACAGGCTCTCCCCGGTCTGGACGGTGACGGTCCGCTGGCCGCCGGAGCCGGCCGCACCGCCCGCGCCACCGGGCCCGCCGGCCTCCGTCCCGGACTGCGGAGCGCTCTGCGGCGTCTCCTGCGGCGCGCCCTGCGCCGGGTCGCCCGAGGGGGCCGGGGCGGGCGTCCTCGCCTCGTCCGGCTTGGCGTCCGCCGGCATCAGCAGCTCCCAGCCGGGCTGGATCGGCCGGTCGGCGTCGAAGCGGATGCCCGAATCGCCCATCACCCGGCCGTCGTTGAGCTTGGCGATCTCCACCCAGCGTTCCCCCGAGCCCAGTTGGCGCTCGGCGATGGACCACAGGCTGTCGGCCGGCCGGGCGTCCCGGACGGTGTACGTGCTCTGCTGCTCGGCGGCCGGAGTCAGGGCCGGCGCGGCCTGCGCGGCGGGCAGTGCGGCGCGCTGCACGCCCGGCGTCAACTGCGCCTGGACGACCGGGCTGTGGTTCGGCTCGGGGACGGCCGCGAAGGCCGAGCCGGCCACCGGGAGCAGGGCGAGCACCGAGCCGACCAGCCCGGCGGCGAGCCGCTGGCTCCAGCCGAAGGCCGGGATGCGGCGGGCGATCCGGCCGCGCAGCTGGGCCGGGATCTCCAGCAGGACGGAGAGCGCGAAGCAGGCCCAGGCGATCCAGCCGACCACCACCAGCGCCCAGAGGAACAGGCTTCCGTCGTCCGGACTGGTGAGCGCCTCGCCCACCCCGCCCGAGGCGACCTCGCCCATCCCGGCGACCGCGTCGGTGCCGTACAGCAACAGCGCGGGGACGCCGAACAGCAGCGCGAGCAGGGCGACCAGCGCGCCGAGCGCGGTGATCACGGCGCGGCCGCGGCCGCGGGGTGGTCGGGGCGCCGGGGCGGCGGGCCTTCGGGCACCGCCGGCCCGATGGGACGTCCCGGCCCGGCCGTTGGGGGCCTGGCCGTTTCGGGCCTGGGCGGTACGGGCCTGGTCCTTGGCACGTGGCGCGGCCATCAGTCGGTCTCCGCTTTCTCTACTCCGTGGACGAGGGTCGCACTGCCCTTGCCCGTAACCTTCCGCTCCCCGAGGGCGCCCAGCAGGACCGGGCGGTAGTCGGCCTGCACGGTGACGGTGACGACCCTGCCGTCACCGGAGAACTCGATGCCGCCCGCCCGCAGGCCGTACAGGCCCAGGTAGGCATCGGCGGCGTCCCGCACGTACTTCTCCTGGACCTTGAAGCCCTTGCCCTGGAGGACAGCCGCCCGGTCGAGCTGCTGGCCCCCGACCCGCGCGGCCTCCAGGGCGTAGGCGTCGGTCCGCTCGGCGACCCGCAGCCGGCCGCCGGCGTCGATCACCAGGGCGATGACGAGCACGACGTAGGCCGCGCAGATCGCCACGAAGAGGGCCACCGCGCCCCGGTCGGACCGGCGCGCCGACAGCCGTCGCCGCAGACGGCTCACCACTTCCGTCCCCTCCCCCCACTTCGCACGACGCTCTCCCCACCGGCCCCCACCGGGCGCCGCTCGGTACCGTTCCGCCATCCCCCGAGCGCTCTCCGCTTGCGTCTCCCCCGCACGGGCCGTCTCCAATCCCCTGTCTTCCCGGTGACGGCGCCGCGCGCTGTCATGTGCCCCGGTAACGGTCCACCACCGAGGTGAACTCGCCGACGAGGTGCTTCGTCACGGGTATCCCGGACGGTCCGCCGAGCAGGTCGGCCAGCTCCACGTCGCAGACCACCGTGACGGTGACGGTCGTGACCGGTCCGCCGGGCAGGTTCAGCTCCCCCTTGCCGACCCGCACGTCCCCGTCGCGGCACCACACGCCCTGCTGGCGCAGCGTCGCGAGGGCGGAGTCCCTGGCCGGCTGGTCCATCCCGTCCACGCTGCGCTGCAGGGAGGCGGTCCGGGCCCCGGCCCGCGCGGCGGCCTCCACGGTGCCGGCCGTGGTCTGCACCCGTCCGGCGGCGACGGCCAGCAGGACCAGCCCGACCACCCCCGGCACGACGATCGCCGCCTCGATCGCGATCCCGCCCCGGTCCGGCCTGCGCGGTCGCGACCGGAGCCCCGACCACCGCCGCCGTGGGCCCGGTGTCCGCAGCGCGTCCGTCACGGTGTCACCGCCGGTGGTACGAAGCGCTCGCGGGGCGCCTCGGCGAACTGGGTGATGTCGGGCGCCTTGAGCCCGGGTATCAGCAGCGGCGGGGTCAGCCGCACGGTGACCCGGATGGTCTGCGCCGTGCTGCCGTCGGTCCGCACCGTGTACCCGTGCACGCCCTGCCGGTCGAGGAAGTCGCGGGCCTGCCGCTGGGCCGCCTCGTTCTTCTCGCCGTCCGTCGCGCTGCCCTGCACCCGTCCGGCGTCCACGCCCTCGCGGGCGGCCGTGAGCGCGACCTGCCGGTCGTACCACCACAGCGCGGCCTGGACGACGAGCAGGACGAGCAGCAGGACGACCGGGAAGACGATGGCGAGGCTCACGCTCATCGACCCCCGGTCGCCCCTGCGGCGGAGAGCGGCACGCATCACGGGGTGGCGCCGCCCGCGCCGCCCGCTCCGCCCGCACCCGGCATGTTCGGGTCCTGCTCGACCTTCTTGACGACCTTATCCTTCAGCAGGTAGAGCGCGGTCGCCACGGCACCCGCGACGAAGACCAACGCGATGATGGCGAGGGCGAGTTCGATGCTGATCGCACCGCGGTCGCCGCGCGCGCGGGCGGCCCGCAGCCGGCCGAGCCGCAGGGTGAACAGCAGGAGTGCGAACTGGACCGGTAGCAGGACGGGGCGCAGCACCCGGTCTGCCAGTTGGACGAGTCGTACGGTCATCGGGTCTCTCCGGAGGGACGTGGCGGTGTGGTGTGGTGTCGACTGCTCTGGGACGGCTGTCAGTTGAGCATCTGGTGCAGCGCGGGGAAGACGATCAGGACGGTCATCAGCAGGGTCAGGGCGGCCCCGGGCGCGACCATCCGCTCGCTGTCGGCGTTCGCGCGGGCGAGGTCCTCGGCGAGCAGTTCCCCGCGCAGGCCCTTGGCCCGGGCCCGCAGGGTGTCGTACACGGCGGCGCCGTCGTTGCCGGACAGCCGCATGATGTCGGCCACGTCCTGGAGCGGGCTGAGCCCCAACTCCTCGGCCAGCGCGTCGAGTCCGGCCCACGGCGGGAGCCGGTCGGTGGCCGCGCGCTCCAGCGCGTCGCGGATCCGCCGGAACACCGCGCCCCGCCCGACCGCGGCGGCCCGGCGCAGCGCCTCGGCGGGGCCGCAGTCGGCGGCCCGCTCCATCGCGACGAGCTCCAGGTAGGCGGCGATGCCGTGCAGGTACTCGGTGCGCGCCTCCTTGGCCTCGCCGCGCACGACGGCGTCCGGGACGAACCAGAGCAGTCCGGCCAGCAGCGGCCCGGCGACCAGCGGCAGGGCGAACGGCAGGCCGACGCCCATCAGCACGGCCATCGCGCCCAGGTAGGCGGGCAGCAGCAGGCCGAGCGCGGAGAACAGCAGCTTGTGCACCATGAACCGGGCCGGGGTGCGGCCGATCAGGGCGAGCTCGCGGCGCGGGACGGAGACCCCGCGCAGGTGGACGGACCGCTCGCCGATCCGGTCGTACCAGCGGGGCCGCTCGTCCGGGTCCTGCTCGCGGTCGGCGGGGGTGGCGTGCAGCCGGTCCAGCGCCTGGCGCAGGTCCGGTGGCGCCGGCCGCAGTTCGGCGACCAGCAGGGCGAGGCCGCCGGCCGCGGCGGCGCCGGCCAGCACGGACCAGGGGGAGATCATCGGACCTCCCCGAGCTGCTCGACCGGCTCCGGCCCGGTCGGCGCGGCGCTGGTCCGCCGTCCGCTCCTGCTGCGCCGGTCGGGCGTCAGCAGCCGGGGCACCGGCGGGTGGGAGGCCAGCGCCCGCATCCAGGCGATGATCGCCACGAACAGGGCGGCGACCACGGCGAGCACCACCTGGCCGAGGAAGGTCCCGTACGGCCGGGTGTACTCGGTGTTGAAGGAGCCGACGGTGACGACCAGCACGATGATGCCGACCAGCCAGCGGATGGTGGTCCGGTGCTTGGCCCGGTCGGCCTCGATGGCGCGGCGCTGGCGGACCTCCTCGCGCACCGAGTCGGCCATGTCGGAGAGCGTGCGGGCCAGGCCGGGGCCGCTGTCCCCGGCCCGCAGCACGAGCGCGGCGAGCACCTTGTCGGCGGTGGCGTCGGCGAGGCTGTCGGCGAAGGCGCGCAGCGCCTCCTCGGGCCGCCAGCGGGCCTGCAGCCGGGCGGCCAGCTCGCCGATCTCGTCCTCCAGGGCGGCCGGGGCGGTGCGCCGGCTGGTGACGATGGCCTGGTTGAGGCCGACCCCGAGCAGCAGCACGTCGGCGATCCGCTGGGTCCACTCGGAGAGCGCCTCCAGCCGCTCGATCCGGTGGGTGTCCGGGCGGGTGGTGTCGAACAGCCAGGGCAGGCCGAAGACGGCCAGCGGCACCAGCAGCGCGGTCAGCGGGATGCCGGTGAACAGCCAGGCCAGCGGCGCGCCGGCGAGCGCCAGCGGCAGCTGGACGCGGCGCAGCCGCACCATCCGGTGCCCGGCCGTCCCGGGCGCGCCGTACCAGAACACGTGGAGCCGGCCGGCCAGCGGGTTGACCGCCCGCTCGGCCTCGTCCTCCTCGACGGGCTCGCTGCCGCGGGCCCAGAGCGCCAGGGCGACCATGCCGCCCGCGACCGCCAGCCCGCACAGGGCGAAGAGCAGCATCACCGGCTGCCACCGCCGATCCGCAGCTGCAGCGGGGTGGCCCAACTCCCGTACCGGGAGCCGAGCAGCGAGGCGTCGAAGCCGGCCCGGCGCAGGTCGTCCAGGCACTGCGGCGGGGTGTGCGGGACGGCCCGCGGCTCGCCGAGGTCCGGCCGGGGGCCGAAGACGGTGTTCAGCGCGGGCCGGCCGCTCTCCCCGAGGCCGGTGACCTCCAGGACGTGGGAGACGAAGCGGTGCCGGCGGCCGCCGACGGCGGTCTCGTCGACCATGGTGACGTGCACGATGAGGTCCAGGGCGTTGGCGGTGAGCCGGTAGGCGAGTGAGTCGGTCATGTGCGAGCCGTACTCCAGGCAGAGTTCGGCGATGCGGTCGACGACCATGTGCGGGCCGCGGGCGTGCAGGGTGCACATCGAGCCGCCCTCGCCGTTGGTCATCACCCGCAGCATCGGGACGACCTCGCCGGAGCGGACCTCCCCGACGATGATCCGGGAGAGCGTCATCCGCAGCGCGGCCGGGATGAGGTCGCCGAGGGTCAACTCCCCGGCCAGGCGCCCCTCGACGCGCTCGCCGTTGCCCTCGCGGGCCTCCATCGGGACGACCTGGCGCAGGTGGCCGAGGGTGTGCAGCCAGAGTTCGAACTCCGACTCCAGGGTGCCGATCCGCTCGTCCGGCGGGATCTCGGCGGCCATCGCGCGCAGCAGGCTGGTCTTGCCGACGCCCTGGGTGCCGGTGATCATCACGTTCTTCCGGGCCCGGATCGCGGCGGCCAGGAAGGCCGCCAAGGTGGCGTCCAGGGTGCCGAGTTCGACCATCTCGGGGAGCGTCGCGGAGGCCACCCGGTGGCGCCGGATCGCCACGTACGGGCGGGGCGTCACCTCGGTGAGCGCCTGGAGGCGCATGCCGCCCTCCAGCCGCAGCGCGAGGGTCGGGCTGGCGGTGGACAGGCTGCGCTCGCCGCCGCCGTGCTGGCGGGCCAGGTCCTGGAGCAGTTCGACGAGTTCGGCGTCGCTGTCGGCCACCGGCGGTACCTGGCGCAGGGGTTGGTGCACCTTGGAGACCCAGACGTCGTCGCAGCCGTTGATCAGGATGTTCTCGATCTCCGGGTCGTCCAGGTAGGGCTGGAGCCGGCCGGCCCGGAACAGCAGGTCGAAGACGGCCTCGGCGAGGGCGCGGTCCTGATCCCGGGTGGGCGGGATGCCGTGGGTCTGGGCGTACGCGTCGGACCACCGGGCGACGGCCTCCTCGATCAGCGCCCGGCCGCGCTGGCGGCGAGTGGCGCGGTCCGGCTCGGAGCCGGAGGAGAGCGTCAACCGGGTGATCTGCTGGTGCAGTTCGGCCGCGACCTGACGCTTGAGCTCGCGGGCGACCTGCGGGTCCACTACGGGCCGGGTGGCGGAGCCGCGCAGGTCCAGCGAGGGCAGCTGGGAGGGCACGGCGGTGGGCCCGGCGGCCGCACCTGGCGGAACGGGCTGCGGCGCGACGGGCTGCGCCGGGCCGGGCTGGGGCGCGACCGGGCCGGGCTGGTACCCGTGCGCCGGGGCGACCGGACCGGTCACCGGTGCGGGCCCGGGCACCGGCCCCGCCCAGGGCAGCGCGGCCGGATCGGCGCTGGGACGCTGGTGCAGGGGGCTACCGCGCACGGAGCACCTCCCCGGGGTCGTGCGGGTACGGCCCGTTCACGTTGTCCTGACTGTCTGTCACAAACGGCTGCTGGAGCGGGTACTGGTCGTCCGGATCGCCGTACGGGGCGGACTGGACGTGCGCCGGGAACGGCGCCGGCGCGGCCGGCTGCGGCGCCAGCCCGGCCAGCGGCGCCACCGGTCCGGTGGTGATCACCGGTGGGACGGGCTGCGGCGGGGCGTACGAGGGCTGCTCGCCCTCGGCCGTCCCGTAGCCGGAGCGGCCGGGCCCGGAGCGGCCGTGGGCCGCCGCACCGTACGGGCCCGGCGGGTACGGTCCCTGCCCATGCGGGGTCTGCGGGTACGGGCCCTGCGCCTGCGGGCCCTGCGCGTACGGGGTCTGGCCGTGCCCGCCCTGCCCGTACCCCGGCCGGCCGCCCTGAGCGTACGCCGACTGCCCGTACGGGCCCGGCGCGGGCGCGGGCATCGACGGCTGCGGCGCCATCGGCACGGGCGGGGTCGGTATCGGCGGGGCCGGGGCCTGGGCCGCCGGCATCGGAGCGGCCGGGACCGGCGGCGTCGGCACCGCCGCCGCGACCGGGCCCGCCACCGGGCCGCCCGCCGTCAGCTGGGCGGGCGCCGCGCCCGGCGCGAGCCGCTGGCGCCGGCGGCGGACCAGCAGCTGCACCTCGTCCGCCGCCGAGCGCGCCGTGCGCATCAGCTCCGAGCGGATGAACCGCCGGTCGGTGGTGTCCCCGCCGTCGGAGAGCACCTTCGCCGTCCGGGGGGCGTGCGGCAGCACCCCGAGGACCGGCAGCCCGAGCTCCCGGGTCACCTCCGCCCGGGCGTACGGCCCCTCGGCGACCAGCAGCAGCCCGAGCGCGTCCGCGCCGGTGCCGGCGGCGGCCAGGTCCTCGGTCAGGGCGGCGAGCCGGGGCCGGACCGCGCTCAGCCCGCGCAGCGTGGTGCGCACGGTCGCCACCACCGCGTCGGCGCGGCGGGCCAGCACCGCGCTGTGGCCGGTGGCGCCGGAGCGGCCGAGGTCCACGATGACGTCGTAGCCCTGCTGTTCCACGCCGTGCAGCAGTTCGGCGAGCGGCTCCCAGGTGTAGGCGAGGCCGGGCGCCTGGGTGGGGTCGGTCAGCCCGGGCAGCAGCAGCCGTTCGGCGTTGCCCTCGGGAGAGAGGTCGATCAGCTGCTCCCAGATGGTCTGCGCGAGCAGCCCGCGCCGGTCGGCGACGGCCAGGTTGCGCAGCCCGTACACCGCCTCGACCCGGCCCTCCAATGCGCCGGCGAGCACCGCGCCGCCGTCCGGGTCGGCCTCGACCAGCAGGATCCGCCGGCCGGGCGGCAGCGGCCAGGACAGCAGCAGTGCCAGGGCCGTGGTGGTGGCTCCCGGTGCGCCCGGGCCACCGACCACCGCGATCACGGCCATCAGGCGCCGCCCGTCGCGGCCGGTCCCCCGGACGTGGCGGCACCCGGCGTGGTCGCCCCGGGGGTAGGAGCGGCGGGGGCGGGGGCAGCCGAGGGCGCACCGCTCGGCGCCGGGTTCGGCGCGGCGCCGCCCGCCGCCCCGCCGCGCGGCGCGAGCAGCACCTGGATCCGCCCGCTCGCCACCCACTGCGCCAGCCGGGGCCCGTCCGCGGTGCCGACCGCCACGTCGATCACCTGGCTGCCGTCGGTGTCCACCCGGCCGACGGTGATCACCGTGGCGGGCAGCGAGTCGGCCCGGCCGTTGTCGGGGGTGAAGACGACGACCAGCTGCACGCCGGGCTGGAGCCGGCTGGCGGGCAGCTGGCTGCGCTTGGCCGACACCCCGACCACGATCTGCCCGGGCTGCACCGACAGCCCCTGCGCGAGGTCGGCCCCGGTGAGCATCGCGCCGCGCTTGAGGTCGGTGGCGGCCCGCATGCCGACGGCCTTCGTCCGGTCCTGGGCCGCCAGCGGGTGCAGCGCCGGGTCCCCCGCGATCCGGGCGACCACCAGGTCGTCCTCGGTGATCACCTGCCCCCACGGCACGTCCCGGGCCAGCGCCAGCACCGCGACCCGCTGGCCGGTGCTGTTGTAGAGGACGGCCCCGCCCAGCCCGCCGGCCGCGATCAGCGCGACCGCCATCGCCAGCACCGCCGGGCGCCGCCGCCGCGCCCGCATGGTCCGCCCGGGCGCGTGCGGCAGCCCCCGGCCCTTGCCCGGGCCGCCCTGCTCCGGCTGCTCCGGGAGTGCCACGGACGCCGCCGCGCCCGCGGAGGTGCCGGATCCCGGCGTCGCGAACGTACGGTTCTCCACCGGGTTCCGCCCTTCCCTCGTTCGTCTCTGGCTCGTCCGGCTCGTCCGGCCGGTCTGGCTCTTCTGGCTGGTCAGTGCGCGGATCGCCGCGCCGGAGCGCTCAGTTGAGCACCTGCATCTCGGCGACCTTGAGCTCGAAGGGCTTGCTGCTCTGGTTGATGCCCGGGATGGTGAACTTCCGCGGGTTCCGCCCGCCGGTGACCACCACGGCGGCCTCCCAGTGCATCGTCACCGTGGCGCTGAAGACGCCGTTCTTCTCACGGGCCGAGCTGGTCCTGAACTCGTAGCCGCAGTCCGGGGACTTCGCGTCGCCGTACGCGGGGACGTACGGCGTGCCGGGCGTGGTGCAGGAGGTCTGGAGGTGGTCGCCGAAGCTCCAGTCCGCCTTCACCAGCCGGGGCGTGACGGTGACCGAGATGCCCGCGACCGACGCGTTGCCCGGTGCGGGCAGCGCGGCGTCGTCCGCCCAGAGCCAGACCGGGGCGTTGACCACCGCCGTTTTCTGGGGCGCGGCCCGGCCCACCGGGGGCCGGAAGCGGACCCGGTCGTAGGCGGTCTGGATGGCCGTGGCCTCCGCGTTGACGTTCTGCCCGTCCGGCGAGGTGGGCTCGAAGACGACCTCGGCGCCGCCCAGGCCCCCGTCGGTCTGCGGGCAGACCTTCGTGTAGAGCGAGCCGTCCTTCGGGTCGTGGCCGCCCCAGGCCGGGTCGCCGGCGGCCGGCGGGTTGTCCAGCGGGCGGAAGTAGCAGCCCTTGTCGCTGCTGAACCAGCCCAGCTGGGGGTCGTGGCAGGCCCAGGGGACGTCGTGGTAGCTGCACAGCTGCGGGCCGGTGCCCGAACCGCCGCCACCGCCGGGCTTCGATCCGCCGGGCGTCGTGGTCGTCCCCCCGGAATTGACGTCCACGCAGATCACGTTCGGGTAGCACTGCTCGGCCCCGCCGCTCGGCGGTTCGTCCGCGGTCGCACCCACCGCCGAGGACAGCAGCAACCCCGCCGACATCGACGCGACGACCGAGATTCGCCGGGCCGGTTTCCGCGCGTTCAGCATGTCCGATCCACCTCCCGCTTGAAGTCGTAGATCAACCAATGTGCTTGGAACCAGCGCAGGGAAGCGGTTCCGACGTACCGGTTCAGGCGTGCTCCGGGATCCTTGGCGGCCCCGGTGACGGCATCGACGCGGTGCCAGCCGGACAGGTCGACGCAGTCCTCGATCACGGCGGTCTGCGGATCGGCTTTCAGGTCGACGGTCTTGACCACCGCGGAATTGCGCGGCGTTCCGGTCATCACCACTTTGGCGTCGCGCAGTTGCCGGAGGCTGACCAGGCTGTCGGACAGCGCCCGACCGGAGGAGTACTGCTCCAGTCCGTAACCGTCCGAATCCGACCGTCCGAACACCTCGGCCTGGGCCTGCCACCAGTCCTGATACGCCTTCAGGGCCAGCCGTGCCATGGCCCCTTCCGGACCACTGGTCGGCGCGATCGAATCGTTTGCCGAACCACTCGAAGGAGTTAGCGGGTTCACTCCCGCGACGGTGGGCGCGGCCGACCCGATGCGATCGACGGAACCGCCCGCACCACCGCCCGCACAAGCACCGAGCAGCAACACCAGAACCGCCCCACCGACCCCAACCGCCCCAGGGCGCAACACATTTCCGCGCTGCCGCATGGCCCCACCTCATTGCGACCGACCTGATCCGTGATCCACGGCCGCCAGGAGAATTCCGCCGTCCCACCGGTGTTTCCGCTGGGGATCGATTCTTCGCCAACCCACCCCATCACGGCAACACCTCAGGCCCCCTGACCTTACGCGGAAGGCGGTTCCGTCGGGGCACTTTCCCGCCACAGAACGGCCAACAGTTCTTCGGAAAGCGACAATCCGGCCAATGCGCCCCGAACCGCGGCCCGATTGCGCATCAGGAGCCGCCCGGCGTGCGGCGGAACGAGCAGGCGCGCGCCAGGCGCACCCGAACTACCGGCCGGTTCCCCGCCGTCCGTCAGCGCGGCCACGGCCGGCTGGAGATCGAGCGGGGAGACGGCCGCGGGGGCACCCGGGACGCCCTCGCGCAGGACGGTGGTCAGGGCCCGGCTGAACGAACCCTCCCCGCCCGGCAGGACGGCGTCCCGGCCGCGTCTGCCCGGGGCGTAGCGGCTGCCCGGGCTGTAGCGGCCGATCCGGCCCCACAGCGGGACCCTCGAGTAGCTCAGCAGTTCGCCCGCGCCGTCCTCGCCGCGCTCCAGCGCCGCCCAGGCGTCCCGGTCGACCGCCGCGTCGACCAGCAGCAGCGCCTCCTCCTGGTCCCCGTGCACCATCGCGCTGACCACCCAGTCCCAGGCCAGGCCCCGGCGGTAGGCGTTGTCGGCGGTGCTGCCGGCGGTGACCAGGGCGAGCCGGCGGCCGCGCGGATCGGCCACCAGCTGGCCGACCAGGCAGACCAGCAGCCAGCGGCCGGGGTGCAGGGCGGCGTCCCGGACGGCGGTGAGCATCGCGTTGGCGTCCGCGTCCGGCGGCACCGTGGTGACCCGGCAGCCGGCCGCGCCGGTGTCGAAGCACATCCCGGGCAGCACCTCGGCGAGCAGCCGGGCGCCGTCCGGCGCGAGCGCCGCACCCCCGAAGGCCCGGTCGGGCCCGCCGTCCGCCCCGATCACCACCAGATCGACCCCGCCCGCCATCCGGCCGTCCCCCTCCTGCACCATTTCTCCACCCGCCGGGCAGGCTACCGCCCCGGACGGCCGCCGACGGGGCTCCCGGCCCGTCCGCTCAGGGACCATGGGCCCTATCGATGCGGGCACCGACCGAGGACGATCGGACGCATGGAGCGTGAGGACCGTGTGGAGACCCTGAGCGAGGCCGAGTGCCTGCGGCTGCTCAGCACCGTGCCCGTCGGGCGCGTGGTGTACACCGAGCACGCGCTGCCGGCCGTCCTGCCGGTCTCCTTCGAGGTCCTGGACGGGCGGCTGGTGCTCGCCGTACGCCGGGGAAGTGCCACCGCGCGCGGGCTGGACGGCACGGTGGTGGCCTTCCAGGCGGATCTGCTGGACCCGGTCACCCGCACCGGGTGGAGCGTACTGGTGCACGGGCGGGCCGACGTGGTGAGCGACCCCGAGCAGGTCAGGCGGGTGCTGCGCTCCGGCCTGCGGCCGTGGGTGGGCGATCCGGAGCCGCTGTTCGTGGCGCTGGTGCCGGAGCTGGTGAGCGGCCGCCGGCTGTTCCCGACCGGACCGGGCGCCCCGGGGCGCCAGACGCGACGGCCGACGGGCGCGGGGCCGACGGGCCCGGGGCCCGTGAGGACCGGCCCCGTGAACACCGGTTTCCCGCTCGGCTCCTGACAGATACCGATGGGTAGGCATACGCTTCCGGCGTCCTGATCCCTCCCCGGGTCCGTCCCCCACCAGGAGCGCACCGTGACGACCTTCGCCTCCCTCGCCGAGCTGACCGCCGCCGTCGGCACCGAGCTGGGCACCAGCCAGTGGCACACCATCGAGCAGCGGCAGATCGACCTGTTCGCCGAGGCGACCGGTGACCACCAGTGGATCCACGTGGACCCGGAGCGGGCCAAGGAGAGCCAGTTCGGCTCGACCATCGCGCACGGCTACCTGACCCAGTCGATGATCCCGGTGCTCGCGAAGGAGTGCTACGCCGTCGAAGGCGTGCGGATGGCGCTGAACTACGGCTCCGACAAGGTGCGCTTCCCCGCGCCGGTGCCGGTGGGCACGGCGGTCCGGGCCACCGCCGAGCTGCTCTCGGCGACCGAGGTGCCGGGCGGGGTCCAGGCGGTGGTGCGGTTCACCGTGACCAGTGAGCGGAGCACCAAGCCGCACTGCGTCGCGGAGACGATCACCCGCTTCTACGCCTGACGGAGGGCGGACCGACGGGCGCTCGGGCCCGCGCTCCACTCGGCGCGGACCCGCGCCGGGCCGAACCCGGGCACCGGCCCGGGCCGCCCTCCCCGGGTACGCCGATTGGACCGCGCGGGGCTCTCCACCAGGTCCGGACGGCCCACGGCGAGTAATCTCCGACGAGATGGTTGTCGCATCGCAGCAGCCCCACCCGCCGCTGTGCTGCGCGCCCCGGCACGCCCGGTAGCCGTGACCGTCCCTGGAGGAGCCGTGCCCCGCCCCGCCCCGTGGTTCTCCCGCCTCGCCGGTCTGACGTCGCAGCTCGCCCCGCCGTCCGCCGGCCCCGCGGCCGAGCGCGCCGCCCCCGGGCTGGCCGGACTGCCCCGGTCCGCCTGGCACCGGATCCGGACCGACGCCTTCGGCGCCGAGCCCCGGGGCGAACGGCTGGCCCGCATCCGCCGCTCCCCGCACTTCGCCGACGGCGCCTTCCGCAACCCGGTGCCGACCCGCCGCCTGGTGTACGAGCGCAGCCCGCTGGAGATCCCCCGGGCCCAGCTGACCGGGGACAAGACCCGCCGGACGCCGACCGCCGCCGTCCCGGTGCACCGGCTGCTCCCCGTCGACCTGGCCGCGCCGCCCCGGTCCGGGCTGCGGCTGACCTGGCTGGGGCACGCCACGGTCCTGGCCGAGATCGACGGACGGCGGGTGCTGCTCGACCCGGTCTGGGGCGAGCGCTGCTCCCCCTTCTCCTGGACCGGCCCCAAGCGGCTGCACCCGGTGCCGCTGCCGCTGTCCGAACTCGGGCCGGTGGACGTGGTCGTGATCTCCCACGACCACTACGACCACCTCGACATGGGCACCGTCCGGGCGCTGATCGGGACGGGCGCGGCGTTCGCCGTCCCGCTCGGGGTCGGGGCGCACCTGGAGCACTGGGGCGTACCGGCCGAGCGGATCGTCGAACTGGACTGGTGGGAGTCGGCCGAGGTCGCCGGGCTGACCCTGACCGCCACGCCGGCCCGCCACTACTGCAGCCGCGGGCCGCGCACCAGCACGCTGTTCCTGTGGGCGTCCTGGGTGGTGGCCGGCGGCGGACGGCGGATCTTCCACAGCGGGGACACCGGCTACTTCCCCGGCTTCGCCGAGATCGGCCGTCGGCTCGGCCCGTTCGACGCGACGATGATGCAGGTCGGCGCGTACAGCGACTTCTGGCCCGAGGTGCACATGACCCCCGAGGAGGGCGTGCGGGCACACCTGGACCTGGGCGGCGAGCTGCTGCTGCCGATCCACTGGTGCACCTTCAACCTCGCGCCGCACCCCTGGGAGGAGCCCGCCGAGCGGGTGGTCACCGCCGCCCAGACGCTCGGCGCCCGACTCGCGGTGCCCCGCCCCGGCAAGCCCTTCGAACCGGCCGCCCCGCCCGCCCTGCGGCTGTGGTGGCGCGCCGTCGCCGCCGGCCCGCACGGCGTCCCGCAGCTGGTCGGCGAGCGGCCGGAGGAGGCGGTGGCCGGCCCGGGGGCGGCCGAAGCCGGGGGAACCGGGGCGGGGGCGGCCGGGGCGCGCGAACAGGCGACGACTTTCAGCGAACAGATTTCAAAATCTGTTCGCTGAAAGTCGTCTTCTGAAAGTTGTTCGCTGAAAGCTGTTCGCCGAAAACCGTCGACTGAGAGCTGTCAGCCGCAAACCGCCACCCGGCCCGCGCCGCCCCCTCAGCCCGCGAGGACGTCCCGCAGCGCCCGGACTTCCTTGACCACCCGGCCCGAGCCTCCGCGTTCGGCCGCCGCCGTCACCTCGGCGACCGGCCCGCGGGCCCCGGTGCGCCGGGCGCAGTCGGCGGCCAGCGCGACCAGGTCGCCCAGCCCGCGCGCCGACTGGTCGGCCTCGCCCAGCAGGGCCGGCAGGGCCGCCCCGAGCACCGACCAGACCGTCGCCCGGGCGCCGGTCTCCGCCGCCGTGGTGAGCGCCGCCCCCAGCCGGCCGGCCATCACCGTGCCGCAGGCCACCAGGGCGCCGAGCTCGCGGCCGAGCAGCGCGCCGTCCAGGTCGCCGCGCGCGGCGAGCACCAGCAGGGCGTCCACCGCCGCCGTCCGGTCCTCGGCGTGCCGGGAGCCCAGGCCGTACGCCAGCGCGAGGTGCAGCGCGAGCCCGGCCGGGCCGCCGGCCTCGGCGAGCAGCGGGAGGTAGCGGGCGGCGCCGCGCTCGTCCTGGTCGGCGCCCCCGGCGAAGGGGTCGAGCCAGCGCGCGGCCAGCTCCTCCCGGTGCCAGGGGAGCATCGCGAACCAGTGCGCGACGGGCCGCCACGTCCAGCCGTACACCGTGCGGGCCCGGGCGACGCTGGGCTCGGTGCCGTCCAGCAGGGCCCGCGGCTCGGCCGGGAGCCGCTCGCCGCCCGGCCCCTTCGGTCCGGCGCCGATGCCCGGCTGGGCGACGGCGATCCGCTCGACCTCCTCCCACCAGCGGTCCCCGTGCACGTTGGTGTGCCGCACCCCCTTGCCGGGCGCGAACACCACCCGCTCGGAGGGCTGCCCGGGCAGGCCGCCGGTGCGCAGCCAGTGCGCCAGCCACCGCCCGGCCGGGGAGGTGAGCGCCTCGGCGGCCTTCAGCACCGCCTCCTTCGCCCGCACGTCGACCCGCAGCAGGGCCTGGGACAAGTCGGCCTTCCCTGGTTTGACGCCCGCCGCCTCGTACCCGGCGAGCCGCTCGACCAGTTCGGCCGCGTCCAGTGCGCCGGTGGCGTCGGTCGGGGTGGCGAGCAGGTACGGCAGCCCGGCGTGGTGGACCTGCCAGGCGGCCTCCTCCAGGCGGGCGGCGAGGACGGCCCCGTGCACGGTGGTGTGCGCTCCGCGCAGCACGGAGCGGCCCTTGCGGCCGAGGTAGTCCCAGACCTTCCACGGCGGCGTCTCCCCGGCCACCGCGGCCACCACGTAGAGGATCTCCCGGGGCGTGCAGTCGCCCACGCTGTTGGTGCCGCGCCACGGGTGCACCCGGCGGACCGGCTCCACCGCCTCGGCCAGCGCCTTCCGGTCCAGGCGGGTGAGCCGGACCAGCCCGTCCAGCACCCGCTCGAAGTCCGCCACGGCGGGCTCCTCCGAGGCGAGCAGGGCGGACAGCTCCTCCGCGAGTTCCACCGCCGAGCCGATCGGGGCGCCGAGCGGGCGCGGTTCGGGGGCCGGCGGGAGGAGGGCGTTCCACCCGGTGTCCGGGTCGTCCCCGTCGCCGCCGACCGGCGCGCCGAGCAGGTCGCCCGCGCGCTGGTGGTGGGCCGGGTTCAGCCCCTCGGCGGCGGTCCGCAGCTCCGCCACCACCGCCTCCCCCGCCGCCTTCAGGTGCCGGGCCACCACGTTCAGCGCCCGTTCCTGGAGGGCCGCGTCGGGGTGCCCGAAGGCCTCGGCCGCGGCCAGCACCACCGGGCCGGAGCGCCCGGGCGCGCGCCGGGCGGCCTTGTCCAGCCAGGCCAGCTGGGCGCGGACCAGCTTCTTCTCGGTCCGGAACAGCACCACCGCCGAGGCCTCGGCGAGCACCTCGGGCTCGATCAGGCCGGCCTCGTCCAGCCCGGCGAGCACCTCCTGGGCGTGCCCGGCGAGCACCGACTGGCCGTCCAGCAGCGCCACCAGGTCGCGCACCCGGGCCGCGTACTCGGCCGGTGTCGGGCCGAGCGCCCGCAGCACCTCCAGGAGGGCCCGCTGGTCGGCCGGTTTGCCACCGCGCAGCAGCCGGGCCAGGCAGCGGTCGAGCAGCTCGGCCCGGTCGACCAGGCCGGTCGCGGCCAGTTCGCCGATCGCCTCGGTCCAGACGTCGCCGGGGCGCGGGCTGTGCCGGTGCGTCAGCTGCCAGCCGATGTCCGCGAGTTCGAGCAGCTCGGGCAGCAGCACCGGGGTGAAGGCGTCCTGGCGCAGCTTCTCGGCCAGCGTGGGACGCGCGCCGCGGCTGCCGAAGTCGCTCACGCGGTCCGTCCAGCCCCGGACGAAGGTCTCGCCGCGCGGCACCTCGCAGCCGGTGCGCCGGACCACGGCCTCCATCACCGGGTACATCGACCAGCCCTGGTTTCGCACCGGCCGGACGGCGAGCCGGGTGACCACCTCGACCTGCCACTCCACCGGCTGCGCCTCGACGACCTGGTGCAGCACGGAGTTCCGGGCCCAGTCGCGGACGCCGAAGTCGCTGCCGGCCAGCCAGGTGGCGGCGGCGGCCGGGCCGGAGTGGCAGCCGGCCCCGGCCACCAGCAGGCGTCCCCTGGTCTCGGTCGCCTCCCGGGACCACTCCTGGCGCAGCTCCTTGCGCAGCGCCTTGAGGGCGGTCAGGGCGGCCCGCCGCTGGGCCGCGTCCAGCCCGGCCAACAGCTCCGGTATCCGTGCCAGCCGCCCGGACCGGACGGTCGTCAGCAGTTCGCCGACCGGCCCCTGCCGGTCGGCCCCCTCCACCGTGCTCACGCTCCGGCCCCCTTCGTCCCCGCCGCCCCGGCGGCCGTCTCCCGTACCATCCCGACCGCGAGCGCGTGCTTGCACGGCCCGCGTCCGCCCCGGTACTTGCCCCACCACAGGCAGGTGCAGCTCAGCCGCCCCGACTCGTCCGTCCGCACCCGCTGGATGTGCTCGTCCACCGTGACGACGGCCGTCGCCCCGCCCTCCTCCAGCCGTACGGCGCCGGCCTCGACCAGTGCCCGGGCGGCCCGCAGCCGGGGGTTGGCCGCCTCGGCCCGCCCGGCGTCGTACGGGAGCTGCCGGTGGAAGTACGCGGCCTCGGCGGTGTCGTAGCCGATCTGCCCGGCGGTGCCCAGCCGGGTGAGCGCGGCGCGGACCCGCTCGGGGCTCAGCCCGGACTGGGCGGCGAGGTCCCCGACCTCGATCCGGGGCTCCCAGGCGAGCAGCACCGCGATCAGTTCGGCGTCCCGTTCGGCCGTGCCGGTGGCGAGCGCGTCCAGCACCCCGCCCTCGCCGGAGAAGCCCCGGGCGGCGTCGGGCGACAGCGTCAGGGTCAGCCGCATGCCGGGCAGCACCGCCTCCCAGGCGGAGGCGGTCGGCTCCCCGGCCGCGACCGGCCCGTAGACCCGCAGGGCGAGCGCGTGCCGCAGCACCCGCTGGAGCGCCACCAGCCGGTCGGGCCCGGGCAGGCAGACCGCGCCGGGCACCGGCCGGGTGGTCGGCCGCAGCGTCTTCCCGGCCGGGACGACCCAGCCGACGCCGGCCCGCCCGCCGCGCGGCAGCGAGCGCAGGAACCGCACCGCCTCGGCGGCGGGCAGCTCGGCGCGCGGTTCGAAACCGGCGGCGACCACCTGGGTCTCGGCGAAGCCGCGCAGCCAGCGCTCCGGCAGCGGCACCTTCTTCTCGACCAGCGGGCCGTCGAAGGTGGTGACCTCCAGCGCGTCCGGCCCGACCGCGAGGTGCAGCGGGTCGGCCGGGCCGATCCTGGTCAGCGCCTCGCGCAGCGGGTTGTTGACGTCCACGTTGGTGGTGCCGTGGCCGATCTCGTCCCCGTCGAGCCCGGCCCCGAGCACGTCGAGCCGGGCGTAGACGCCGCAGCAGCCCGAGAAGGACTCGAAGCGCAGCCGGTCCCCGTTGGCGGTGACCACCGGGTCGAGCGAGGCACGCAGCCGCGGCTGGTAGTAGCGCGCGGCGGCGACGTCCGCGACCGCGAGCAGCGCGGCGGCGGCCGGCGCCGGATCGGCCAGGAAGCCCGCGAAGAAGCGCGGGTTGGCGGCGGCGCCGAGCGGGGTGGCGCCGCCGGAGGTGGCCAGGTCGAGGTGCCGGCCGTCGGCGCCGTCCAGGACGGCCGACGGGCGCAGATAGGCGTACGCGTGTGCGGATTGCGTCATGCCGAACACGCTAGGTGAGGGCACTGACAATCCGGCGGGACGGCCTCGGGGCGGCCTCGGGACGGCCTCGCGAGGGCGCCGGGAGGGCCCCGACCCGGCCGGGCGCAGGGCCGGAACCGAGGATAGGACTGGAACGTGTTCTATGTCATCACGCGAGCCCGCGGGCGGCGTTACCCAGGTCACACCACCACCCGGTTGGCTTCTGCCACTATGGCCTCGTGACCGACCTCACCGAACCGCACGTCCGGGCCGAACGGCGCGCCGTGCCGGCCGCCCCGTTCGCCGAGCTGCTGGAGATCGAGCGGCTGGACGAGAACACGTTCCGGGGCTGCTGCCACGCCGGCGCCCCGATGCGCGCCTTCGGCGGCCATGTCGCCGCGCAGGCGCTCGTCGCCGCCGGGCGCACCTGCGAGGACGAGCGCCCGGTGCACTCGCTGCACGGCTACTTCCTGCTGCCGGGCACCCCGGGCCACCCGATCGACTACCTGGTCGAGCGGGTCCGCGAGGGCCTGTCGTACACCACCCGCCGGGTGACGGCGCTCCAGCGGGGGAACGAGATCTTCACCCTCTCGGTCTCCTTCAAGCACCCCGAGCCGGCCGCCGACCGCCAGCGCCGGATCCCGCCGCTGCCGCACCCGGAGTCGCTGCCGAACGCCGTCGCCCTCCTGCCCGAGGAGGTCCGCCGGGGCTTCGCCGCGTCCGGCGGCTTCCGCGACCTCGACCTGCGGTTCGTCCCGGCGGACACCCCGGGGCTGCCGCCGGCCGCCCCCGGGCTGCTCCAGCAGTTCGTCTGGATGCGCACCGCCTCCCCGCTGCCGGACGGCGACCCGCTGCTGCACGCCGGCGCGCTCGCCTACCTGTCCGACCTCACCCTGGCCTCCACCGTCGGGCTGGACGTGCAGTCGAACTTCTTCCAGCGCACCGAGCCGCCCCGGCTGCTGATGGCCTCGCTGGACCACGCGATGTGGTTCCACCGCCCCTTCCGGGCCGACGAGTGGCTGCTGTTCGCCCAGCGCAGCCCGTCCTCCTCGGACGGCCGGGGCCTGGCGCTCGGCGAGTTCTACGACCTGGACGGCCGGCTGGTCGCCTCCGCCGTCCAGGAGGCGCTGGTCCGCGACCCGTCGTGACGCCCGCGGGCCCCCTCCGTCACACCTCCGGCACCCCGGTGACCGCCGGACGAACGGAAGGGGGCCGGACGGCGTCATACTCCTGAGCGGCCCCGGCCCGTATCATGGTGCGGGTGACCAAGGTTGACCTGTCACCACGGCCGGTGGAGGCGATGTCTCCGCGTCAGCTCGAACGCCGCGAAAGCCTGATCGCGGCCGCGCTCGCCCTGGTGAACGAGATCGGCGTCGAGCGTATGCAGATGAAACAAGTCTGCGAGCGGTCCGGAGTCGCCCTGGGGACGGCGTACCGCTACTTCTCCTCCAAGGACCACCTCCTGGCTGCGGCGATCGCCGAATGGCACCGCCTGCTGCTGGCCGACCTGGTGGCCGAGCTGCGCGGACCGAGGGCCGGGCTCGGGGCCACCGACCGGGCCGTCCGGTTCGTCCGGGGCGGGATGCGGGCCTACCAGCGGCAGCCCGAACTCGCCCGGCTACGGGTGGCCGTGGCCGCCTCCACCGACCCCTTCGCCAGCGAGGCCCTGCAGGGCATGGCCCGGGCCGACAGCACCGCTCTGCAAGCGGTGACGGCCGAGGTGCCGGCCGCCGCGAGCGACCTGGTGCGGCACATCGTGGCCCACGCCTGGCAGGGCGAGCTGACCGCCTGGGTGACCGGCCGCACCACCCTCGGGGACGCCCGGCGGCGCCTGGAGGACGTGGTGCGGCTGGTGCTGACCCCGTACGAGACGCGCTACCCGGCCCCGTACGAGGTCCAGTCCACCGGCTGAGCCGAGCCGCGCCACGAGCCCCGGCGGCGGG
>NZ_JBHUAL010000019.1:0-71478 GCF_042789775.1 Kitasatospora sp. NPDC056800
CAACTGCTTCTACTGTAGCACGGTGCCCCGGGGGTGGACCGGGCTTTTTCCCGCCCCGGAGATCACGTTGGGTGCCCTCGCAACCGGGGCCGCGCCGCCCCGCCGTTGGGGGCCCCCGCCTGTTCGTACCGACCCGGTCAGGGCCGGGTCAGGGCACCGTTCACACCGACCCGGTCGGCTCAGCGCCGGCCGGCCGGCTCCGGCATCCCGTGGGCGCCGGCCACCGGGGCCGGGCCCTCGCCGTGACCGTGGCCGTGGCCGTGGCCCGGGGCGTCCGCGTGGCCGGGCCACCAGGCGCGGTGGCCGAGCAGCGCGGTGAGCGCCGGGGTGAAGAACATCGCCATCACGAAGGCCGCGATGAGGATGCCGATGGCGATCGAGAAGCCCATCTCGCTCATCATCGTGTTGCCGGCCAGCAGCATGGTGGCGAAGGTCGCGGCCAGGATGAACCCGGCGGCGGCCACCGTCGGGCCGGCGTGCCGGATCGCCTGGCTCGCCGCCTCGCGGGGGCTGCGGCCCTCCTGGGCCTCCTCGCGCAGTCGGGCGATCATCAGGATGTTGTAGTCGGTGCCGAGCGCGACCACGAACAGGTAGATCAGGATCGGCAGCATGAACATCAGGCCCTGCTCGCCCTTGATGTTCTGGAACAGCAGGGTGGTGGCACCGAGGGTGGCGCCGAAGCCGAGGCCGACCGAGGCCATCAGGTACCAGGGGGCGACCACGCTGCGCAGCAGCAGTCCGAGGATCACCATGATCAGGACGGCGGCTATCGGGAAGACCAGGCTGTAGTCGTGGGCCATCGCCGTGTTGATGTCCTTGTACACGGAGGTGGTGCCGGCGACGTAGGCCTTGGTGCCGGCGGGCGCGTGGTCGTGGGCGACCTTGCGGACCTCGCCGATGGTGTCGATGGCCTTGTTGCTGGCCGCCTCGTCCTTGAGGACGACGGTGATGTCGGCGGTGAGCCCGTCCTTGCTGACCCCGTGCTCCGGGTCCGGCAGGGCCGCGCTGGAGACGCCGTCCACCTTGCCCAGGTCCGCCACGTAGCCCTTGAGCCCGGCGACGTCGATCTTGTTGCCGTTCTGGCTGGTCAGGTAGATGTGCGCGGGGTCGGCGGCACCGGCCGAGTAGGCCTTGATCATGGTGTCCTGGACGACCATCGACTCCTTGGTCTTCGGCATCGAGCTGCCGGCCATGTCGAAGGTGCCCTGGTAGCCGAGCGCGGCGACCGCGAGGCCGGCCATCACCAGGCCGGAGAGCAGGGCGGCGGCGCCCGGGCGGCGGCCGACGCTGCGGCCCATCGCGGCGAAGCGGGCGTTGGACGGCTCGCGCTGCCAGGCCTTGGAGGGCCAGAACAGGACCTTCTCGGGGATCAGGCAGAGGATCGCGGGCACCAGGGTGACCGAGGCGATCGCCGTGACGGCCACCGCGATGGCCAGCGACGGGCCGAGCGCCTTGAACATGCCGAGGCTGGACAGGACGAGCACGGCGAAGGCGACCACGACGGCACCGGCGGCGGAGGCGATCGCCTCGCCGACCCGGCCGACGGCGTTGGCGACGGCCTGCTTGCGGTCGTCACCGGCCCGCAGCCGCTCGCGGTAGCGGAACATCAGGAACAGGAAGTAGTCGGTACCGACGCCGTAGAGCACGACGGTGAGGATCTGTTCCATCGAGTTGTCGGCCTTGAGCCCGAACAGCTTGCTGGCGTCCGCGATCAGGCCGTTGGCGACCATCGAGTAGATGATCACCGAGAGGATCGGCAGCAGCGCGATGATCGGGCTGCGGAAGATGATCCCGAGCGTGAGCAGGATGATCACGACCGTGCCGAGGCCGATGAGCATGCCGGCCGTCTTGCCGGCGTCCTTCTGGTCCAGGTTCATCGCGGCCGGGCCGCCGACCTGGAACTTCAGGGTGCTGCCGGAGGCGAGCGCGGTGCCCTCGTCGCGGAGCTTCTTCGCGGCGTCGGTGAACTCGTCCGACTGCATCTTGGTCTTGTCGATGGAGACCATCGACATCGCGTACTTGTGGTCCTGGGAGTAGGACGCCGGAGAGACCGGGACGACCAGCTCGACCAGCGGGATCTTCTTGTCGGCCAGCCCCTGGGTGACCTTGGCCATGGTCGCCGCGTCGCCCTCGTCCAGCTTGCCGCCGTCGGTGCGCTCGAAGAGCAGCAGCGCGGACGGCGAGATGTTGGACGGGAAGGCCTTCTGCTGGAGCTCGGCGGCCTGGATGGACTCGTAGTGCTTGGGCAGGAAGGCGGCCTCGTCGGTGTTCGCCTTCAGCGGCGGGGCGGTCGCGACGATCGCGACCGCGGCGATCAGCCATGCGCCGATCACCCACCAGGGGCGGCGTACGACGAATTGTCCTAGTCGGTGGAACATGCTCGTGTGCCTCCTGGGCATGGTTCACCGCAGCCCTTGGGGGACGGGACGCTGGGCGACGGCAGGACCGGCGCGGGGAGTGCCGAGGGCACTCCCTTGCCGGTCGGCAGGTAAGTAGGTTTGGGGCATCATCCTACGAGTACTTGCTTGCCGCCCGGCAAGGAGCCCCCGTGTGCTTCAACCCCCGTCGGGCCGCCCGAAGCGGCCCCGGCCCAGTCTCTCCCGGACGCACCCCTCCTGACCTCGTGCTCCGGGTGGAGTCATCTCCCCCTCAGGGTGGAGGAGCATCCCCTACCCCCCAGGAGGAGATCTCGGGGTCGGAGGGTAGGGAAAACCCCACCCGGGCCCCGAAGGAAGCACCAGGAAACGGCCACCCGCCAGCCGGATTACCCGTCAGGACCGGCTTCCCTACTGTCGATCGGGACGCCGGAGCGCAGCCGGCGCACCCCAGAGCGGCGGTCCCCCGACCCAGGGCCCCCGCCGCTCCCGTCCGGCGACGACCGCCGCTCTCCCAGGGGGGGAAACCACCGTGAAGCCCGTGAAGTCCAGACTCGGCCTGGCGGCCGCGATGGGCGCCTGGAGCGCCCGGCACCGCAAGACCGCCGTGTTCGGCTGGCTGCTCTTCGTCGTCCTGGCCGCCGCGCTCGGCTCCGCCCACGGCAGCGTCAGGATCACCGACGCCGAGTCGGTCCCCGGACAGGTCTCCCGGGCCGCGCGGATCCTCGACGAGGCCGGGCTGAAGAGCCCGGCCGGCGAGACCGTCCTGGTCCAGAGCGCCACCCGCACCGCCGACGACCCGGAGTTCCGCACCGCCGTCGGCCAGGTGGTCGCCGCCGTGAACGGCACCGGCCGGGCCGCCGAGGTCCGCTCGCCGTACGACACCAAAGCGGTCTCCGCCGACGGCCACTCCGCGCTCGTGACGCTGACCCTCAAGGGCGACCGCACCGAGGCCGCCGACCAGGTCCAGCCGGTGCTGGACGCGGTGGCCGGCGTGCAGAGGCAGCACCCGGGCCTCACCGTCGTCCAGCTCGGCGACGCCAGCTCCGGCAAGTGGATGCGGGACCAGGTCGGGAACGACTTCGCCCGCGCCGAGTGGACGGCCGTGCCGCTCGCCCTCGGCATCCTGCTGGTCGCCTTCGGCGCGCTGGTCGCCGCCGTGCTGCCGGTGGTGCTCGCGCTCACCGCCTTCGTCGCGGCCGCCGGACTGGTCGCGCTCGGCAGCGGCTTCCTGCACACCAGCGGCGACGCCTCCTCGGTGATGCTGCTGGTCGGCCTCGCCGTCGGCGTCGACTACTGCCTCTTCTACCTGCGCCGCGAACGCGAGGAGCGGGCCGCCGGGCGCGACGCCGCCACCGCGTTGGCCGTGGCCGCCGCCACCAGCGGCCGGGCGGTGCTGGTCTCCGGCGTCACCGTGGTGGTCGCCATGGCCGGGATGTTCCTCACCGGGATCGCCACCTTCAAGGCGATGGCCTTCGCCACCATCCTGGTCGTGATCACCGCCGTGCTCGGCTCGCTCACCGTGCTGCCCGCGCTGCTGTCGATGCTCGGCGACCGGGTCGAGAAGGGCCGGGTGCCGTTCCTCGCCAAGCTGCGCCGCCCGGACGCCGCGCGGACCGGCGGACGCTTCTGGAACGCGGTGCTGACCCCGGTGCTGCGCCGCCCGCTGGCCGCCACCCTGCTCGCCGGCGCCTTCCTGCTGGCCCTGGCCGCGCCGCTGCTCACCATGCACACCGCCAAGCTGACCTTCCAGCAGCAGCTGCCCGCGGGCAACGCCCTGGTCGCCGCCTCGCAGAAGATCGAGGCCGCCTTCCCCGGCAGCCCCGCCCCCGCCACCGTCGTGATCAAGGCCGCCGACATCGACTCCCCCGCGATGACCGCCGCGATCGCCGACCTCAAGGCGAAGGCCCTGGCGAGCGGGCGGATGCACGGACCGGTGGAGGTCACGGTGCACGCCGACAGGAACGTCGCCACCGTCGACATCCCGCTCAACGGCACCGGCAACGACGCCACCAGCAACGACGCCCTGCGGACCCTGCGCGAGGAGCTGGTGCCCGCCACCGTCCTCACGGTGCCCGGCACCGAGGCCCCGGTCACCGGCGACACCGCCGGGTCGTACGACTTCAACCGGAAGATGGGCGACTCGATGCCGCTGGTCTTCGGCTTCGTGGTCGTCCTCGCCTTCCTGCTGATGCTCACCACCTTCCGCTCCCCGGTCGTCGCGGCCACCGCCGTGGTGCTCAACCTGCTCTCGGTCGGCGCCGCGTACGGGGTGCTGACCCTGGTCTTCCAGCACGGCGTGGGCGCCTCGCTGCTGGGCACCGCCGGGGTCGGCGCGGTGGAGTCCTGGGTGCCGCTGTTCCTCTTCGTGATCCTCTTCGGGCTCTCGATGGACTACCACGTGTTCGTGGTCTCCCGGATCAAGGAGGGCCACGACCGCGGCCTGCCGACCCGGGCCGCGATCGCCGACGGCATCCGCTCCACGGCCGGGGTGGTCACCAGCGCCGCGGTGATCATGGTGGCGGTGTTCTCGGTCTTCGGCTCGCTGTCCATGCAGGTGATGAAGCAGATGGGCGTCGGCCTCGCGGTCGCGGTGCTGATCGACGCCACGGTGATCCGCGGGGTGCTGCTGCCCTCGGTGATGACCCTGCTGGGCGACCGCAACTGGTACCTGCCGCGCTGGCTGAACTGGCTGCCGGACCTCTCGCACGGCGAGCCCGTCCCGCCCGCCGGCGCCGACCGGGGCCTGCCCGCCCAACCCGTCGGGCCGACGGAGGGGGCCCGCCACCGCCGGGCCGGGGTCTGAGCCTCCCCGGCCTCCCCGACCCGTTCGACCTGTCCGACCCGTCCGGCTTGTCCCACCCGCCCGACGCGTCCGGTGCCGGGCCCCGCAGCGCGCGGGGCCCGGCGTCCGTGCGTCATGATGATCACCGTCCGGGGTCCCCCGGATGAACGTCGGCGGAATGGGAACCCCAGTCATGATCCCCTTCGACGAGGGCCGCGCCCGGCTGCTCCTCGCCCAGGCCTGCGAGTCGGCCGGGCTGGCCGCCCCCGACGGGGCCACACTGCTCGCGCTCGGCGAGAACGCCGTCTTCGACCTCGGCGACCCGGCCGTGGTCGCCAAGGTCGGCCGCGGTCCCGAGCTGTACGACCGGGCGCACCGGGAGCTGGCGCTCGCCCACTGGCTGGCCGGCCAGGACGTGCCGGTGGTCCGCCCGTACGACGCGGTGGCGCCCGAGCCGCAGCTGGCCGACGGCCACCCCGTCACCTTCTGGCACCGGCTCGCGCCCGCCGTCCGGCCCGCCCGCCCGGTCGACCTCGCCCCGCTGCTGCGCGCCCTGCACCAGCTGCCGCCGCCGCCCTTCACCCTCGGCCGGCGCGACCTGCTGGCCCCGGTCGAGCGCTGGCTGGCCTCCGCCGAGGGCCACGTCGACCCGACGGACGTCGCCTTCCTGCGCCACCGCCGCGACGCCTTCGAGGCCGCCCTGCCCGACCTCGTCCCGCGGCTGCACCCCGGGGTGATCCACGGCGACGCGCTGCCGCGCAACATCCACGTCGGCCCGGACGGGCCGGTGCTGCTCGACCTGGAGTTCATGGCGAACGACCTGCGCGAGCACGACCTGGTGGTCCTCGCGCTCAGCCAGGACCGGTACGGCGTGCCCGCCGAGGAGTACCGCGCGTTCACCGAGGCGTACGGCTGGGACGTGCGCGAGTGGCCGGGCTTCACGGTGCTGCGCGGCGCCCGGGAGACGGCCAGCGCCTCCTGGGTGGCGCAGCAGGCGGCCAGCAACCCGGCCGCGCTGAAGGAGTTCCGGCGCCGGGTCGACTCGCTGCGGGACGGGGCCACCGAGGTGCGCTGGTACCCGTTCTGACGGGCGCCTCCGGTACCCGCGGCGGCGCGGGGCCGCCACCGGGGCGAGTGTGAGAAGACTCTTACGGCGGTTCGGTCCGGTCGGCAACCGGTGCACGTACGATCGGCGTCCTATCGGACAGTCATCCTGACCCGAGAGATCGGCACCGTACTCGCACCTCAGGAGCCGCCGCCATGCACCGGACCGCCCGCCGCCCCTCCGCCCCGAACCGACTGTCCCGATCCCGGCGCCGGCTGCTCGCGGGCTGTGCCGCGGTGGCCGCCGCCCTGGGGCTGACCGCGTGCGGGACCGCCAGCGGGGCGCTCCAGCCGCCGAGCGCGGCGGCGACCTCCGGGACGGCGTCCCCGGCCGACGCCCGGCCGAGCGGGACGGCGGCGACCGCCCTCACGCCGACCCCCGGCTCCGACGCCGTGCCGCCGGGCGCGGGCTCCCCGGCCGCCTCCCCCGCCTCCCCTTCCTCCCCGTCGGCGCCGGCCAAGCCGCACCCGCCCGCGGCCACCGGCACCCCCCTCTCCACCACGCCCACCGCACCGGCCACCCCGACCGCACCGGCCGCCGACCCGTCCTCGCCCGCCGCGCCGCCCCCGCACACCGGGGCGGGCACCGTGATCGGCTCCACCGCCTCCGGCGGCCGCACCGTCGCGCTCACCTTCGACGACGGCCCCGGCCCCGCCACCGGCCAGGTCCTCGACCTGCTGGCCCAATACCACGCCAAGGCCACCTTCTGCCAGATCGGCCAGAACGCCGCCGCCAACCCCGCCATGGTCAAGCGGATCCTGGCCGCCGGGCACCGGCTCTGCGACCACAGCGTCCACCACCCGCAGCCCTTCGCCAAGCTCCCCCACGACAAGGCCGCGTACGAGATCACCGCCGCCCGGAACATGATCCTCCAGGCGGGCGGCCCCGGCACCGAGGTCGGCTGGTTCCGCGCCCCGGGCGGCGGCTTCAACGCCGACAACGAGCACATCACCGCGAGCCTCGGGATGTCCTCGCTCGGCTGGTCCGTCGACCCGCGCGACTGGGCCCGCCCGGGGACGCCGGCGATCGTCTCGGCCGTGCAGAAGCAGCTCAAGCCCGGCGGCGTGGTCCTGATGCACGACGGGGGCGGCGACCGCGGCCAGACCGTGGCCGCGCTCAAGCAGCTGCTGCCCTGGCTGGTCGCCCAGGGCTACACCTTCGACTTCCCTGCCGCGTAGGGCCGTCGGGGCCCGCCGCCGCGGAGTTTCCCCCTCGTTCACCGACCGGACCGCGGGCGCGCGTACCGCCCGCCCCGGCCGTCGCACTAGCCTCCGGGCATGACTGCCGGTCCCCCGTCGAGCAAGCAACTCCCGTACCTGGAACCGCGCCTGGGCTTCGGCCGGGCGATCGCGGCACTGCTCCTGCTGGCGCTGTGCGCGGTGGCCGGCCGGCTGTTCGCGGCCGGGGTGGTCGCCTACCGGGAACCGGAGACCTGCACCCAGCAGCTCTGCCTCGGCTCGGCCGCCACCCAGGCGTACTGGGCCGGCGCCCTGTTCTGCTGGCTGACCGGCATGCTGGCGGCGGGCCGGGTCGGCCGCTCCCCCGGAGCCGGGGCCCCGAACCGGCTTCCCCCCGGCGGCGTGCTGTTCCTCGCCCTGCTGCTCGGGCCGCTCGGCGCGGCCTTCGGCCCCGGCGGACCGTACCGGCCCGCCCTGCCCGCCCTCGTGATCCTGGCGGCGCTCACCCTGCCGCTGGTCGTCCACTCCGAGTCCCGGCTCCGCGCGCAGCACCGCGCGTACCGCGCCGCCCGGACGGTCGCCGACCGGCTCGCCGCCCACGGGGTGAGCACCGCCGGCACCGTCACCGCCGTCCAGCCCGGCGAGCCCAGCGGCTACGCCCAGCCCCAGTTCCGGCTCACCGTCGGCTACACCACCCCCGACGGCGTCCAGCGCAGCCTGGTCTGCGCGATCCGCATCCAGGCCTACCTCGCGCCGAGGGTCGGACAGCTGATGACCGTCCGCTACGACCCGCTCGCGCCGGACACCGCCGAGGCCGCCATCGTGCCCCCGCCGGAGGGTGTCCGACCGCAGGCCTAGGTGTTCCGTCCCGTGAGGTCGGGGACGCGGCCGGCGGGCCTCACCGGGCGGGCCAGCGCGGGTCGACCACCGCCTGCGGGTCCTTGCCGCGGCGCAGCCAGGCCTGGAGGCCCTCGGCCCACTGCCGGTACCAGTCGATCTGCCGGCGGTGCAGTTCCGCGAGCGGCACCGCCCCCACCTCGGCCGGGTAGCGCCCGGCCAGCGCGACGGCGACCCGGACGGCGGCCAGCGCGTCGCTGCCCGCCTCGTGGGCGTCCGTCAGCTCCACCCCGTACAGCTCGCAGACCCGTTGCAGGGTGCGCGAGCCCTTGCGGTACTTGTCCACGGCCCGGTCGATCACCAGCGCGTCCAGCACCGGCCCGACCGGCCGCCCCAGGCGCTCGGCGAGCGTCGCCAGCCCGTGCCGGCGCAGCTCGGCGTCGAGCAGCGACAGGTCGAACGGCGCGTTGAACGCCACGACCGGCCGCCCGGCGGCGATCCGCTCGCACAGCGCGGCGGCTATCTCCTCCACCGCCTCCTTCGCCGGCCTGCCCTTGCTCCGCGCCACCTCGTCCCCGATCCCGTGGATCGCCTCCGCCTCGGCGGGTATCGGCACCCCCGGGTCGATCAGCCAGTGCGCGGCGTCCACCCGGGCGGCCCCGACGGTGTCCACGAGCGCGGCCGTGACGATGCGGTCCACGGCCGGGTCGGTGCCCGTGGTCTCCAGGTCGAAGCCGACCAGTGGCTGCTGCCACCAGCTCATCAGGTGTGTCCTTCCGTCCTGCCTCTCGAAACAGCCCCTATCATCACCCGCCCCACCGACAACCCGTCCCGCGGGGAGCCCGATCATGGACCCGGTCGCCCTACGCTGTCCCTCGGACCCGCACGAAGGAGCCGACCATGAGTACCGCCCCGAACCTGCCCGTGCCCCCTCACCGGCACGACGAGCCCCATCCGCTGCGGACCATCAGAGAGATCCGCGGGTCACTGCCCGAGGACCAGGTCGAACACTTCGACGCCGAGCTCGCCGACACCGACATCGACGCGCTTCCCGCGATGCTGCACCGCTGGGCGACGCTGGGCACCGACGGCTTCCTGGACTTCCTCCTGACGACGCCCTTCGACGGGCTGGAGTTCGGGGCGCGCTCCTACGACGACGAGGGCGACCCCGAGTGACCTATCTGCTGGACACGAACGTGGTCGCCGAAATCACCACGCGGCCGAAGCCGGCCCCCGCCGTCATCGCATGGGCCCGGTCCGTCCCGGCCACCGAGCACTCCCTCAGCGTCATCACCGTCGCGGAGATCGAGGCAGGCGTCAGAGCCGTCTCCGACCCGGCGCGTCAGGCCGCTCTCGGACGGGTCCTCGACGGCCTCCGGGCGGAGTACGAGGGGCGGATCGCCGTCATCGGAGAGCGGGAGGCCGCCGCATACCTCTCCGTTCACCGTCGACTCAAGAGCCTCGGGGCCACCATCGATCCGCCCGACGCGCTGATCGCGGCCACGGCCATCGCGAACGGCTGGACGCTCGTCAGCCGCAACGTCAAGCACCTGGCGCGGACCGGTGCGACCGTGCTGAACCCGTGGACGTACTGACAGCCCGTCACGCCCGACCCGGCCGGGCGTGACGGGAGGCACGCGCTACCGGGCCGGGGGCCGGGTGGGGAGGGCGAGGCGGGTGGGGAGGACGCTGGAGGCGACGGCGAGCAGCAGGCACAGGAGGGTACTCGCGGCGAGCGGGGTCCAGGGCAGGCGGAGGGGGACGGCGGCCTGGCCGGCCAGGACGCGGTGGTTGAGCAGCGCGGTGGTGCCGTACTGGGTGAGCGCGGTGACGGCGAGGGCGAGCAGGGCGGCGGTGGCGACGACCAGGACGGCCTCCAGGGCGACCATCCACGTCACCTGGCGGCGCACCGTCCCGGCCAGCCGCAGGACGGCGAAGTCGCGGCGGCGGTCGGCGGTGCTCATCACCATGGTGTTGACGATGGCGATCAGCGCGTAGAGCAGGGCGGGCCCGAGGATCGTGGTGGTGGCGATCCAGGCGTAGTGGGCGCCGGGGTCGGGTCCTGGGTCGCGCGCGTCGGTGAGGGTGCCGCCGAGCCGGTCGGCCGGTTCGGCGTCGAGGTGGACGGCGGCGGGGCGGGCGTCGGCGAGGTGGCCGGCGGCGGCCTCGCCGCTGAGCAGGACCTCGTCCAGGCCGAGCTGGGTGCGGTAGACCAGGGCGAGCCGCAGGCTGGTGACGGTGCCGTCGGCGAGGCGCAGGTTGACCTGGTCGCCGAGCTTCCAGCCGTGGCCGCGGGCCTGGTCGGTGGAGGCGGCGAGGGTGGCGCCGTGCAGGTCGGCGGCGCTGCCGTCGACGGCGGGCAGGGTCCAGGCGGTGGCGAGGTCGCCGTCGACGACGGTGGCGGCGGAGGGCACGCTCGCGGGCGAGTCCTCGCCGTGGTCGTCGAAGTCGGCGGTGGCGGCGCCGAGGCCGGTGACCACGGTGGCGGTGGTGGCGGTGGCGTGCAGGTCGGGCCGGGCGGCGGTGAGCCGGTGGGCGGCGTCGGCGGGCAGCGGGGCGGCGGCGGGGCGCAGCACGTACCGGGCGGCGGTGGTGGCCCGGTTCTGGGCGGTCATGGCGTCGGCGAAGGCGGCGGTGGAGCCGATCACGGTGCCGGTGAGCGCGATGGTGAGGAAGGCCGGGGTGGCGGTGGAGACGGTGCGGCGCACGGCGGTGAGGGCGTTCTGCCGGGCGAGCAGCGGGGCGGCGGCGACGGCCCGGGTGAGCGGGGCGCTGAGCAGCCGCAGCAGCGGCGGGACGACGGCCGGTGCGAACAGGGCGAGCACGGTGATGGCGAGCAGGTCGGCGCCGAGGACCCACTGGGAGGCGAGTTGCGGGTCGGCGGGCTGGTCGCCGGGGGCGGCGGGCAGGGTGGGCGCGGCCAGGTAGTAGCCGACGGTGGCGGCCAGGGCGGTCAGGCCGAGCAGCGCGCCGGTCCAGCGCAGCGGGGTCATGACCCGGCGGTCGGCGGCGGCGTCGCCGAGCGCCTCGACGGCGCGCACCCGGCCGGCCCGCAGGGCGGCGGTGACGGCGCCGAGCAGGGCGACGAGCAGGCCGACGGCGGCGGCGAGCAGCATCGGCCCGGCGGCGGGGCGCGCGGTGAACCCGTCGGGGGCGGCGCCGCGGGCGGCCAGCCAGGCGGCGAGGGCGGGGGCGCCGGGCAGCGAGAGCAGGCAGCCGCTGACGGCGGCGGCGAGGGCGACGGCGGCGGCCTCGCCGGTGATCAGCTGGACGATCTGCCGCGGTGTGGCGCCGACGGCGCGCAGCATCGCGATCTCCTGGCGGCGCTGGGCGACGGCGAAGGCGAAGGTTCCGGCGACGACGAAGACCGCGACGAAGGCGGCCATCGCGGCGGTGAACTGGAGCACCTTGTGCAGGGAGGGCGCGCCGAGCGGGGAGTCGTCGCCGGCGGTCTCGTTCAGCAGGCTGCCGGTGGTGGCGACGAGCAGGACGCCGAGGGTGAGGGCGACGTAGGAGCCGGCGAAGGCGGCCTTGCGGCGGCGCAGGCTCGCGGCGGCGACGGGCAGCAGGGTGAGCGGTGAGGTCATGCCGCCGTCTCCAGGGCGGTCATCCGCTCGGCGACCTGCTGGGCGGTGGGGCGGGGCAGGTCGTCGACGATCCGGCCGTCGGCGAGGAAGAGGACGCGGTCGGCGTAGCCGGCGGCGACGGGGTCGTGGGTGACCATGACGGTGCTCTGGCCCTCGCGGTCGACGAGGTCGCGCAGCAGGGCGAGGACGTCCCGGCTGCTGGCGGAGTCGAGGGCGCCGGTCGGCTCGTCGGCGAACAGCATCCGGGGCCGGGTGATCAGGGCGCGGGCGATGGCGACGCGCTGCTGCTGGCCGCCGGAGAGCTGGGAGGGCAGGTGTCCGGTGCGCTCGCCGAGGCCGACCTGGGCGAGGGCCCGGCGCACCTGCGCGGGGTCGGGTCGGCGGCCGGCCAGCCGCAGCGGCAGGCCGACGTTCTGTTCGGCGGTGAGCGAGCCGACCAGGTTGAAGGCCTGGAAGACGAAGCCGATCCGTTCGCGGCGCAGCACCGTCAGTTCGGTCTCGCCCATCCCGGAGAGGTCGGTCCCGTCCAGGGTGACCCGGCCGCTGTCGGGCCGGTCGAGGCCGGCGCAGCACTGCAGCAGGGTGCTCTTGCCGGAGCCGGAGGGGCCCATGACGGCGGTGAACCCGCCGCGGGCGAACTCGACGTCCACCCCTCTGAGTGCCCGTACGGCCTCCGGCCCGGTTCCGTAGGTGCGGTGTACGTCGTCGAGGCGCAGTACGGCCCCGCTCTCCCCCGTGATCTTCACGGGGGCTACACCTACCACGGGGGTCACGGCCCTGACCAGGACGTTTGGGGGAATCGTTATGCCGCCAGTTATGCCGTCAGCTGCGCCGTCGGTTACGCCGTCAGCCGTCGTGTCCCGGCGTGGACTTCGGCGCGGGCTTCGGCTTCGCGGACTCCGGTCCCGCCGACGGGGCGGTGCAGGTGGACGTCGACCGGGTCCTCGTGGACGACGGTGAAGCCGTGGCGTTCGTACAGCCGCTGGGCGGCGCCGCCGCGGAGGACGACGAGGCGAAACGGTTCTCCGGCGGCGTCGGCCTCGGCGAGGAGGTGGCGCAGGACGGCGGTGCCCAGGCCCCGCCCCTGGAGGTGCGGGGCCAGGTAGAACAGCTCCAGGTGGCGTCCGCCCCGCTCGTCGGGGCGGACGGTGACGCAGCCGGCGAAGGCCCGGTCGACCAGGAGTACGGAGGTGTACCTGGTCGAGAAGGACGCCCGCACCCGCTCGCGGGAGCGGGCCGGGTCCCAGCGGCCGAGGCGTTCCAGGTCGGCGCGCATGACCCGGGCCTTGAGGTCCGTGACGGGTTCGAGGTCGTCGGGGGTGGCGGGGCGCAGGCTCCAGGCGGGGTCGCTGTTCACGGCCCGCAGTCTGGCAGCCGCGCCGCCGCCCCGACCAACCGGCCTAGGAGACGGACCGGGAGTCGGCCCAGATGCCCTCGAACTCCTCGCGGTAGACCTCCAGCAGTCCGGGCTCGGTGCCGCCGGGCTGCTGGCCGGCGCCGCCGCGCAGCACCAGGGCCGGGGACTCCATGCCGCGGGCGCGGCGCAGGTAGGGCTGGATGACGCCGAGGTCGCGGCCCTGGCGGCGGCCGCCGGCCTGGCCGGGCGTGCGGGGGCCCTCGACCAGGTAGGCGGTGAAGCGCGGGGTCTCGTCGAAGACCCGGATCTCGAAGCCGCCCTGGTCCCGCAGCCGGGCCCGGACCCGCCGTACGTGCATGATGTTCATCTCGATGGAGCGGGACAACTCGCTGCGCCCGAGGCCGAGTTCGCGTTCGCGGCGGCGGACGGCGCTGCTCGCCGGGTTGAGGAAGAGCAGCCGGACCCGGCAGCCTTCGCCGGCGAGGCGCACCAGGCGCTTGCCGGTGTAGTTCTGGCAGAGCATGCCGAGGCCGATGCCGAGCGCGTCCAGCCGCCGGGCGCCGTCCAGCAGGTCCTCGACGGGCAGGTCGCGCTGGAGCCGGACCCGGTCGGCGTGGACGGCGACGACGTCCGCGTACCGGCCGGCCACCAGGGACTCGACGACGTCGGCGGGCACCCCGCCGGCGCCGCCGTCCAGCACGGCCAGCAGCCGGGCGGCGGCGCGTTCGGTCTGGGCCAGCACGGTCTGGGTGAGCACCCGGTTGCGGGAGACGACGTGCCGGGCCACCTCCAGTTCGTCCAGCGCCAGTTCGATCTCGCGCCGGTCGGCGAGGTACGGCTCGAAGCAGGGCCAGTGCTGCACCATCAGTTCGCGCAGCTGGGGCAGGGTGAGGAAGACCAGCGGGTCGTCGTCGGCGGGGTCGAGCAGGTAGCCCTTGCGGCGGCTGACCTCGCGCACGGCGCCGGCCCGGTGCGCCCACTCCTCGCCGGCCGGGCCGGCCGCGGCGGTGACCCAGTCCTCGCCGTGGGCGGGGGCGTAGATCGGGTGCAGCACCTCGTCGACGAGGGCGCGCAGCCGCTGTTCGACCAGGTTGAGCCAGACGTAGGCGCGGCCGGACAGCCGGACCCGCTGGTAGGCGTCCTCCCACTCGGCGGCCGACCAGGCCAGGGCGGGTATCTCGACGGGGCCGCTCTGGGCGGGCACCAGGGCCCGGCCGGTCAGGGTGGGGCGCATGACCACCGTGGGCGCCTCGCTGCGGGCCGCGCCCCGGCCGGGCCCGTCGGGCCCGGTGCCGCGGCCGCCGGCGGGGAACACCATGCGCCACCTCATCTGGTCGCCGCACCGACCCCCGCGGGCGCGGGGACCGTTGACGGGCTGTCGGGAGTCGGCCCAGGCGGCCGGACGATCAAGGGTACTGCCCGTCGCGAGCCGCCCGCAGCCGGATGCCCGGGGGCTCTCCCGCACCACCGGGAGCACTCTTCACACGAATGCCCGACGGGCGCTCGTTCGGCCCAACCCGGGCCGGATCTCCCGGACGCCGGGGGAGGGCTCGGGGAGTATGCGCTGTGCCGCGCGTCACGGCGACTGTGCCGTGCGTCACGGCGCACGCTTGCGCACATGCCCGGCCGTCCGGCCGGGAAGAGAGCGTCCGGGTCCGGGCGGACGGCCGGGCCACTCATCGGACTACACGTCAGTTTCCGTCGGCAGCAAGGAAGTTGAGGAGTCATGCAGGTCTGGCCCGGTACTCCCTACCCGCTCGGCGCCACCTACGACGGGGCCGGCGTCAACTTCGCGGTGTTCTCCGAGAGCGCCGACCGGATCGAGCTGTGCCTGATCGCCGAGGACGGCTCCGAGACGGCCGTCGAGCTGCGCGAGACGGACGCCTTCGTCCGGCACGCCTACCTCCCGGGCATCCAGCCCGGCCAGCGCTACGGCTTCCGCGTGCACGGTCCGTACAACCCGGGCCTGGGCCAGCGGCACAACAGCGCCAAGCTGCTCCTGGACCCGTACGCCAAGGCGATGAGCGGCCACATCGACTGGGACGAGTCGGTCTACGGCTACCACTTCGGCGCCCCCGAGCGCCGCAACGACCTCGACTCCGCCCCGCACACCATGCACTCGGTGGTCGTCAACCCGTACTTCGACTGGGGCACCGACCGCCCGCCGCGC
Source organism: Kitasatospora sp. NPDC056800 (assembly GCF_042789775.1). Taxonomy (NCBI): domain Bacteria; kingdom Bacillati; phylum Actinomycetota; class Actinomycetes; order Kitasatosporales; family Streptomycetaceae; genus Kitasatospora; species Kitasatospora sp. NPDC056800. Next base: position 15,395 of record NZ_JBHUAL010000019.1, read on the forward strand.
ACCGACTACCACCGCACCGTCATCTACGAGGCCCACGTCAAGGGCCTCACCCGGCTGCACCCGGGCATCCCCGAGGAGATCCGCGGGACGTACGCGGGCCTGGCCCACCCGGCGGTGATCGAGCACCTGGCCAAGCTCGGCGTCACCGCGATCGAGCTGATGCCGGTGCACCAGTTCGTCCGCGACCACCGGCTGCGGGACCTGGGCCTGGCCAACTACTGGGGCTACAACACCGTCGGCTTCTTCGCCCCGCACTCCTCCTACTCCTCCACCGGCGACCGCGGCCAGCAGGTGCAGGAGTTCAAGTCCATGGTCAAGGCGCTGCACGCGGCCGGGATCGAGGTGATCCTGGACGTCGTCTACAACCACACCGCCGAGGGCAACCACCTGGGGCCGACACTGTCGCTGCGCGGCCTGGACAACGTCTCCTACTACCGCCTCGCCCGGGACCAGCGCTTCTACGAGGACACCACCGGCACCGGCAACAGCCTGCTGATGCGCAGCCCGCACGTGCTCCAGCTGATCATGGACTCGCTGCGCTACTGGGTCACCGAGATGCACGTCGACGGCTTCCGCTTCGACCTCGCCGCCACCCTCGCCCGGCAGTTCCACGAGGTGGACCGGCTCTCCTCCTTCTTCGACCTGGTCCAGCAGGACCCGGTGGTCTCCCAGGCCAAGCTGATCGCCGAGCCCTGGGACCTCGGCGAGGGCGGCTACCAGGTGGGCAACTTCCCCCCGCTGTGGACGGAGTGGAACGGCATGTACCGGGACACCGTGCGGGACCTGTGGCGCGGCGAGACCGCCGCCCTCGCCGAGTTCGGCTCCCGGCTCACCGGCTCCTCCGACCTCTACCAGGACGACGGCCGCCGGCCGATCGCCTCGATCAACTTCGTGACCTGCCACGACGGTTTCACCCTGCGCGACCTGGTCTCGTACAACGAGAAGCACAACCAGGCCAACGGCGAGGAGAACCGGGACGGCGAGTCCTTCAACCGCTCCTGGAACTGCGGCGTCGAGGGCCCCTCCGCCGACCCGGCCGTCGAGGAGCTGCGGGCGCGCCAGCAGCGCAACCTCATCGCCACCCTGATGCTCTCCCAGGGCGTGCCGATGCTCTCGCACGGCGACGAGCTCGGCCGCACCCAGCTGGGCAACAACAACGCCTACTGCCAGGACAACGAGCTCACCTGGGTGCACTGGCCGCAGGACGACGGGCCGCAGGCGCGGCTGCTGGAGTTCACCCAGGGGATGATCTGGCTGCGCCGCGACCACCCGGTGTTCCGGCGGCGGCGGTTCTTCCACGGCCGGCCGGTGTCCGGGCGGCCGGGGGCGGCCGGGCCCGCCTCCGCCGTACCGGGCCGGGGCGGGCACGGCCCCGGCGCGCTAGGCCCGGGCGGGCCGGCCGTCGGCGGGTTCGACGACCTCACCGACATCGCCTGGTTCACCCCGGCCGGGGAGGAGATGACCAAGCGCAACTGGGGCGCCAGCTACGCCAAGTCGCTGACCGTCTTCCTCAACGGCTACGCGATCTCCGAACCGGACCGGCGCGGCGGGCGGATCGTCGACGACTCCTTCCTGCTGCTGTTCAACGCCCACTTCGAGCCGCTGGAGTTCACCGTGCCCGCCGACCACGGGCAGGAGTGGCAGGTCGTGGTCGACACCGCCCGGTCCCGGCTGCCCGCCCCGGGGACGGGCGCCCGGGTCAAGGCCGGGGACTCCCTCTGGCTCACCGACCGCTCGCTGATGGTGCTGCAACGGCCCGCGTAGCACGGTGACGGCGGCCCCGGACCGGCTCGTACGGGGGCGCGCGGCGCCGTCGGACGGCCGGGGCGGTCACCTGTTCGGGTCAGCAGCGGGTCTTGGCGGCGGCCTCCCCCGGGTACCTATGGAGCTATGACCCCCGCCGCCGAGCCCGCGCAGCCCCGCCCGGCCGCCGCCGTCCCCTCGTCGTCGTACCGCCTCCAGCTCCAGCCCGGCTTCACCCTCCGCGACGCCACCGCCGCCGTCCCCTACCTGGCCGCCCTCGGCGTCTCCCACCTGCACCTCTCCCCGCTGCTGGAGGCCGTCCCCGGCTCCACCCACGGCTACGACACCGTCGACCACACCAGGATCAGCGAGCAGCTCGGCGGCGAACCGGCGCTGCGCGCGCTGGCCGCCGAGGCGCACCGCCACGGCCTGCGGCTGATCGCCGACGTGGTGCCCAACCACATGGCCGTGCCCGCCCCCGAACGGCTCAACCGGCCGCTGTGGCAGGTGCTGCGCGACGGGCCCGACTCGCCGTACGCGCACTGGTTCGACATCGACTGGACCGCCCAGCCGGGCCCCGCCGACGCCCCCGGGCGCGGACGGGTGCTGCTGCCGCTGCTCGGCGACCGGCTCGGCGCCGTGCTGGACCGGCTCACCGTGGACGGCGACACCCTGCGCTACCACGAGCACGAGCTGCCGCTGCGCCCCGGCACCTCCGGGCTCCCGCTGGAGGAGCTGCTCGCCCGCCAGTGGTACCGGCTCGCCTGGTGGCGCCTGGCCCGCACCGAGCTCAACTACCGGCGCTTCTTCACCGTCAACGAGCTGATCGCGCTGCGCGCCGAGGACCCGGAGGTGTTCGCCGCCACCCACGCCGTCCTGCTCGCCCTGCACGCCGACGGCGTCCTGGACGGCTTCCGGATCGACCACCCCGACGGGCTCGCCGACCCGCGCGGCTACCTGCGGCGCCTGGCCGACGCCACCGGCGGGGCGTACGTGGTGGTCGAGAAGATCCTCACCGGCGAGGAGCGGCTGCCCGAGGACTGGCCGGTGGCCGGCACCACCGGCTACGACGCGCTGCGCCGGATCGACGGCGTGCTCCTCGACCACGCGGGCGCCTGCCGGCTGGCCGGGGCGTACGAGTCCTTCCTGCACGGCGGCCCGGTCCGGGACCTCTGCGCGGACCCGCACCCCGCGGTCGCCGAGGCCCGGCGCGGGCGGGCCGACATGACCGGGCCGGACGGCGAACTCGCCGCCGAGGTCGAGCGGCTGGTCCGGATCGCGCTGCGGATCGGCGCCGCCGAGCCCGCGCACGCCGACCACGCGCCGGGGCAGCTGCGCGCGGCGCTCGGCCGGCTGCTCACCGGCTACCCGGCGTACCGGCCGTACGCCCGGCCCGGCGAGGCCGTCCCGGCCGCCTCGGCGCGGCAGCTGCGGGCCGCCCTGGACGGCTCCGCCGACCCGACCGACCGGCTGGTGGCCGCGCTCGCGCTCGGGGAGCTGGGCCGCGGCGCGGACAAGGACGAGTTCTGCGCGCGCTTCGCCCAGACCGCCGCCGCGGTGGCCGCCAAGGGCGTCGAGGACACCGCCTTCTACCGCTGGAACGCCCTGCCCGGCCTCAACGAGGTCGGCGGCGAGCCGGCCCGGCCCGGACTGCACCCGGCGGAGTTCCACGACTGGTGCCGCGCCCAGGAGCGCACCTGGCCGCACGGCATGACGGTGCTCTCCACCCACGACACCAAGCGCAGCGCCGACGCCCGGGCCCGGCTCGCCGTGCTCGCCGAACGGCCGGACGCCTGGGCCGCCGAGGTCGACGCCTGGTCTACCGCCGCGGGCCCCGCCGCGCCCGGCCTCGACCGGGACGCCGACTGGCTGCTCTGGCACACCCTGGTCGCCGCCTGGCCGATCGACCCGGACCGGCTGGCCGCCGCCCTGCTCAAGGCCGTCCGCGAGGCCAAGCTGCACACCTCCTGGACCACCCCCGACCCCCGCTACGAGCGGGCCCTGGAGCAGCGCGCCCGCTCCGTCCACGGCAACCCCGGGCTGCTCCCCCGGGTCGAGGGCGCCGTGCACGCCCTCGCCCCGTACGCCCGCGCCAACACCCTGGCCGCCGCGCTGCTGCACCTCACCGTGCCGGGCGTGCCGGACCTCTACCAGGGCGGCGAGGAGCCGCTGTACACCCTGGTGGACCCGGACAACCGGGGCGTGGTGGACCTCGGCGCGCTGGCCGTGCGGCTCACCGACGCGGCCGCGCCGCGCCCCGGCGACCTCGCCCGGGAGAAGCTGCACCTCACCGCCACCGCGCTGCACCTGCGCCGCTCCCGGCCGCTCGGCTCCTACCGCCCGCTGCCCGCCGCCGGCCCGGCCGCCGACCACCTGCTGGCCTTCGCCCGGGGCGCGGACGTGGTCACCGCCGTCACCCGGCTGCCGTACGGGCTGGAGCGGGCCGGCGGCTGGCGCGACACCGTGCTGGAGCTGCCGGCGGGCGGGCCGTGGACGGACGAGCTGACCGGGCGGGGCTTCCCGGCGGGCGCGGTGCCGGTCGCGGAGCTGCTGACGGCGCTGCCGGTGGCGCTGCTGACGAGGAGGGGCTGATGCCGGTCTACCAGGTGTGGGCGCCCCGCGCCGCCACCCGGGTACGGGTCGAAGTCGACGGCACGGCCCACGAGTTGGCCCGCTGCCCGGACCGGGACGGCTGGTGGTCCGGCGAGGCCCCGGCGGGCGACTACGCCTTCCGGCTGGACGACGGCCCGCCGCTGCCCGACCCGCGCTCGGCCCGGCAGCCGTACGGCCCGGACGGGCCCAGCCGCGCCGTGGACCACGCCGGGTTCCGCTGGTCGCGGACCGGCTGGCACGGCCGGGCACTGCCCGGCGCGGTGCTGTACGAGCTGCACGTGGGCACCTTCACCCCCCGCGGCACCTTCGAGGCCGCCGCCGAACACCTGGACCACCTGGTCGAGTTGGGCGTGGACTTCGTCGAGCTGATGCCGGTCTGCCCGTTCCCCGGCAAGCACGGCTGGGGCTACGACGGGGTCTCGCCCTGGGCCGTCCACGAGCCCTACGGCGGGCCCGAGGGGCTCAAGCGCTTCGTGGACGCCGCCCACCGCAAGGGCCTCGGCGTGGTGCTGGACGTCGTCCACAACCACCTCGGCCCGTCGGGCAACTACCTTCCCGCGTACGGGCCGTACTTCACCGACCAGCACCACACCCCGTGGGGCGCGGCGGTCAACCTGGACGCGCCCGGCTCGGACGAGGTGCGCGCCTACCTGATCGGCAGCGCGCTGGCCTGGCTGCGCGACTACCGGATCGACGGACTGCGGCTGGACGCCGTGCACGCCCTCGCGGACGACCGGGCCGTCCACTTCCTGGAGGAACTCTCCACCGAGGTCGGGACGTTGGCGGCCGCCACCAACCGGCCGCTGTTCCTGGTCGCCGAGTCCGACCGCAACACCCCGGCCACCACCACCCCGCGCGAGGCGGGCGGGCAGGGCCTCACCGCCCAGTGGAGCGACGACTTCCACCACGCCCTGCACTGCGCGCTCACCGGCGAATCCCACGGCTACTACCGGGACTTCGCCCGCGAGCCGCTCGCCGCCCTCGCCCGGACGCTCACCCGGGGGTTCTTCCACGACGGCACCTGGTCCTCCTTCCGCGGCCGCACCCACGGGCGCCCGTTCACCCCGCTCGACGCGGGCCACCGGCTGCTCGGCTACCTCCAGACCCACGACCAGGTCGGCAACCGGGCGCTCGGCGACCGCGTCTCGGCCGGCCTCTCCCCCGGCCGGCTCGCCTGCGGCGCGGCCCTGGTGCTCACCTCTCCGTTCACCCCGATGCTCTTCATGGGCGAGGAGTGGGGCGCCGCCACCCCCTGGCAGTACTTCACCGACCACACCGACCCGGACCTCGCCGAGGCCGTCCGACAGGGCCGGCGGCGGGAGTTCGCCGAGCACGGCTGGGCCGCCGAGGCCGTCCCCGACCCGCAGGAACCCGCCACCGTACTGCGCTCGGTCCTCGACTGGACCGAGCTCCGGCGCGCCCCGCACAGCGAACTCCTCGCCTGGTACCGGACGTTGATCCGGCTGCGGCGCGAACGGCCGGAACTGTCCGACCCCGACCTCGGCGCCGTACGGGTCACCCACGACGAGGCGGCGGGCCTGCTCGTGGTGCACCGGGGGCCGTACCGGATCGCCGTCAACCTCGGGCCGCGGGAGGCCGCACTGCCGCTGGGGGCCGCCGGGCGCGAGGTGGTCGCGGCCTTCGGGGCGGCGGAACTGGACGGGACGGCGGTGCGGGTGGCGGCGGACGCGGTGGCGATCGTGCTGACCTGAGCCGTCGGACCCGACCGGCTCACCCGGCCGGCTACCAGAGGAAGGTGCCGATCCGCTCCCGCAGCGACGGGGCGTCCAGGCCGTAGGCGGCCAGGTGCTCCTCGATCGAGCCGTAGTGCCGGTGCTCCTCACGCGGCACGCCCAGGCCCAGCACCCGGTGCGGGCGGTCGGCGAGCGCCGCGTGCGCCTCGTTGGCGGAGGTGCCCGCCAGGTACGGCTCGACCAGCACCACGTCCGCCCGGTCACCCAGCGCCGCGCGCAGCCCGGCGGCGTCGAAGGGGCGCACCGTCGCCGCGTACAGCACGGTGACGTCCAGGCCCCCGGTGGCCGCGAGCACCGCGTCCAGCATCGGCCCGACGGCGAGCACCACGCCGCGCGAGCCCGTCCGGACGGTGGCGAAGCGGCCCGGCTCGACCGGCACCGCGGCCGCGTTCTGGTGCCCCGAGAGCCGCACGTAGACGTTGCGGTCGCCGTCCGCGTAGGCGTGGCGCAGCAGCCGCTCGGCCTCGTCCGGGTGGCCGGGGACGTGGACCGTCCAGTCCGGCAGGGTGTCCAGCAGGGCGACGTCGCCCGGGGACATGTGGGTACGGCCGCCGGCCGGCCAGTCGTACGAGCCCGCCGCGCTCACCAGCACGGCGCCGACGCCCTGGTGGACGAGGTCCAGCTTGACCTGCTCGAAGGGCCGCTCGATCAGGAAGCTGGCGAAGGTGTGGGCGATCGGGCGCATCCCGGTGAGGGCCAGGCCGCCGGCCGCGCCGACCAGCAGCTGCTCGCGGATGCCGACGTTGACGACCCGGTCGGGGTGGCGCTCCTGGGCCGGGGCGAAGGCGGCCGCGGTGATGTCGGCGAGCACCACGGCCAGCCGGGGGTCCTCGTCCAGCAGGCGGGTGGTGACGTCCACGAAGCGGTCGCGCATGGTGTCCATCGGTGAAGTGCCTTTCGTTGCGGGGGTGGTCGGTGGTCGGGTCCGGCGGGGGCGGGCCGCCCGCTCAGGAGTCCTTGGGCTCGACCCGGGCGACCACCACGTGCGGGCGGCCCGGATGCTCGGCGGTGTAGGCGCGGTGCAGCGCCTCGTGGTCGCGGCCGTCCACCGTCGCGGTCGACCAGCCCTCGGCCGCGAACCGCTGGGCGAGGCCGCCCTGCCAGCCGTGCGTGGCCGAGGAGTTGTCGATCACCACCACGTGCAGCCGGTCCAGTCCGTACGCCCCGGCGAAGGCCACCGCCTCGGCGTTGGAGCCCTCGTCGAACTCCGCGTCGCCGACCAGCACCCACACCGCCGGGTCGGTCAGGCCCTGCGCCCGCAGCCCGAGCGCGGTGCCGACGGCCAGCGGCAGGCCGTGCCCGAGCGAGCCGGAGGCGATCTCCACGCCGGGGACCAGCGTGCGGTCCGGGTGGTGGCCGAGCGGCGAGTCGTAGCCGCCGAAGCTCGGCAGCACCTCCGGGGAGATGAAGCCCTTGGCCGCCAGCACCGCGTAGTAGGCCATCGGGCCGTGGCCCTTGGAGAGCAGGAAGCGGTCCCGGTCCTGGGCCTCGGCGGTGGCGGGGGTGACCCGCAGCACCCGGTCGTACAGCACCCAGAGCGCGTCCAGGGTGGAGGTGGCGGCGGGGCCGTGCTTCTCGTCGCCGGTCATCAGGCCCATCAGGGCCGAAAGGTCCTCGAACCGGGCCCCGGTGGCGGTGCCCGCAGTCGCGTTCGTCGTCATGACCACGATGGTGCAACTTAAAGCCAGCTTGAGGTCAAGCGGTTACAGTGGGCTCCCATGACCGCCCATTCCGACGGCCGTCGGACCCCCGGCCCGCACCACACCGACCTGCTCACCATCGGCCAACTCGCCGACCGCAGCGGCCTCGCCCCCTCCGCGCTGCGCTACTACGAGAGCCTCGACCTGATCCAGGCCACCCGCACCACCGGCGGCCAGCGCCGCTACACCCGCGGCACGCTGCGCCGGATCGCCTTCATCCGCGCCGCCCAGCGGGTCGGCCTCTCCCTGGACGAGGCCCGGGTCGCCCTCGACCGCCTCCCCGAACGCCCGGCCCCCAGCGGCACCGAGTGGGACCGGGTCGCCGGGTCCTGGCAGAGCCGGATCGACGAGCAGATCGCCGAACTGGAGCGGCTGAAGGCCAAGCTCACCGGCTGTATCGGCTGCGGCTGCCTCTCGCTGACCCGCTGCGCCCTCTACAACGCCGCCGACCGCGCCGGCGAGGCCGGCCCCGGCGCCCGCTACCTGCTCACCCGCGACCCGGACACCGGGCCCGAGCCGGTCCCGCCGGCCGTCGAGGCCTGCGGCACCCGCCGGAGCGGGCGCTGACCGCCGGAGCCGACACTGGCCGCCGGAGCGGGCGCTGACCGCCGGAGCCGGTGCTGAAAAGCCTTTGCGCTGCGGGTGCCCGCCTGCTTACGGTGCCGCCGTGCTGCCCTTGGTGCTGACGGACGAGGAGTGGGACGCGGTCGTCCCCGACGAGACGGTGATGCGCCCCGGCGCGGAGGCGCTCTGCGCCCGGCTGGGCCTCGCCGGCCTGCCCCTGGAGCGCTTCCCGGAGGGCTCCGTCCCGGTGTACGCGGTCGGCGACGCCCTCGTGCTCAAACTGTTCCCGGCGGCCGGCGCCCGGGACGCCATCGTCGAGGAGCGCGTGCTCACCCGCCTGGACGGCGCCCTGCCGATCCCCACCCCGTCCCTCCACCAGGCCGGCGAGGACGCCAACGGCTGGCGCTACCTCCTGATGTCCCGGCTGCCCGGGCAGGGCCTCGCACCCGCCTGGCCGCGCATCCCGCGGCCCGACCGCGAACGGATCGGCCGCCGCTGCGGCGAGGCGCTCGCCGCCCTGCACGCCCTCGACCCCGAACCGCTCGCCGACACCCTCGGGCCCGGCGACTGGCCGGCCTTCCTCGCGCGCCAACGGGCGGGCGCGGTGGACCGCCAGCGCGAGCGCGGGCTGGCCGAGGAGTGGCTGGAGCAGATCCCGGACTTCCTCGCCGCCGCCCCGCTCCCCACCGCCCCCGGGCGCGCGCTGCTGCACACCGAGTTCATGCGCGAGCACCTGCTCACCGACCCCGCCGACGGCTGGCGCCTCACCGGCCTGCTCGACTTCGAGCCCGCGATGATCGGCGACCCGGCCTACGACCTGGTCGCCGTCGGCCTCTTCACCACCCGGGCCGACCCGCACCTGCTCGGCCACCTGCTGGACGCCTACGGCCGCGCCGTCGACCCGCGCCTGCTGATGGCGTACACGCTGCTCCACGTCTACAGCAACCTGCCGTGGTACCTCCGGGAGTTGAAGCCCTCGGCGCGGACGCTGGACGCCCTCGCCGAGGAGTGGTTCGGGGTTTCCTAGGGACGTTTTGCGGACGCTTTGCGACGCGGGTCAGGGACGCGGGTCAGTGCGCAGCAGGCTGTACCGGACGACGTCACGCCACTCGCCGCCGCGGAAGGTCACCGCGCGCTGCACGCCCTCCCGGGTGAAGCCGAGCTTCTCCAGGACGCGCTGCTCCGCCAGGTTGCCCGCCTCGGTGTCCGCCTCCAGCCGCATCACCGGCGAGTGCGCGAACAGGTAGTCCACCAAAAGCCGTTGGGCCCGGGTGCCGATCCCCCGCCCGCGCGCCCCCGGCACCAGCTGCACACCCAGGCTCCAGTACGGGGCGGACGGCCGCACCCCGCTGCGGTTGGCGGCGACGAAGCCGCCGAACCCGCCGTCGACGACGACCGCGAGCATCACCTGCTCGTCCTCCAGCAGCCCGCTCGCCGCCCAGCGACGACGGTGCCGCTGCGGGTCCCGCCAGCCGTACCACTGGAATTCACCCAGCGCCTGCGGATCGTTCACCAGCTCCTCGAGGGCGCCGAGGTCGGCCTCGACCATCGGGCGCAGGGTGACGCTTTCTTCGCTCATGTCGGCGTCAACGCAGGATCCGGTGGCACCGGTTCCTCATTCCGTCGGAAATTCCGCGCGCCCGCCCCGCGCCTGTCCCATCGCCTCGCGATTCACCGCGCCGGGCACGACGTCGGCGCCGCCTTCACAGGACGATCGAGCGGGCGAGCCGGAATCCGACGTCGTCGATCCGCAGGGTCGGGTGGCTGCGGCGGCGGACGGAGGCGCGGCAGCTCCAGTGCTCGTCGAACCAGCCGCCGCCGCGCAGAACGCGGTAGTCGCCGTACACCTCGGGGTCGTAGCGCTCCCAGCACCACTCCCAGACGTTGCCGAGCAGGTCGTACAACCCGTAGGCATTGGGGAGCAGTTCGCCCACCGGGTGCGGCCGCTCGTCCGAATTGCCGCGGTGCCAGGCGATCTCGTCCAGCGGGCCGTAGCGCGGGCCGTCCGTACCGGCGCGGCAGGCGTGCTCCCACTCGGCCTCGGTGGGCAGCCGGTAGCCGCCGGCGGCGCGGTCCCAGGAGACCTCCTCGCCGTCGACCCGGTAGGCGGGGGCGAGGCCTTCGCGCCGGGAGAGTTCGTTGCAGTAGTGGACGGCGTCGAACCAGGAGACGCTGTGCGCGGGCCGCCGGTCGCCGCTCGCCCCCTCGTACTGCTCACGGGTCACCGGACAGGCCGCCAGCTCGTACGCGGCCACGTCGACGGCCCAACTGCGCTGGGTACGACGGTCGGAGAGGGTGACGCGGCCGGCCGGAACGGTGATCATCCACCGATCCTAGGCGGCGCCCCGCAGCAGGGCGATCGCGGACTGCTCGGCCAGCTCCTCCGCGTGCGGCGGCAGCGGCGCACCGGCGTGCAGGGGGCCGCGGACGACGGCGAGCGGCAAACCGGTGACGGCCAGGGTGACCCGGTCGAGGTCCAGCGGCGTGGCGGCGCCGAGCCGCCCGGCCAGCCCGGCCAGGGCCTCCCGCACCCGGAGGCCGCCCTGCCGGTCGCGCAGCCGCTGCTCCTCGGACCACTCCGCCCGACCGAAGGCCTCCGGGCCGTGCAGCAGGACGACAGCCCGCTCCCGGTGGGCCCGGCACCAGGCGACGACCTGCCGGGCGAGCGCGCCCGCCGCGAGGTGCGGCTCCTCGTGCGCGTCGATGGCGGGCAGGCAGGCGCCCTGGAACTCCTCGACCGTCCGCAGCCACAACTCGGCCAGCAGGGCGGCCCGTTGGGGGAATCGGTGGTAGACGGAGCCGTTGGGCGCACCGCTCTCCCGGGCGACGGCGGACATCGTGACGGCGGCCGGCCCACCGGCGGCCGCGAGCCGTACGGCGGCGTCGAGGAGGGCGGATTCGTCATGGCGGGGTGGCCTGGGCATGTAGTAGAGAGTACTCTCCAATTCAATTGGAGGGGATCATCCAAAACCAGGAGGGGAGCCCCGGCATGGCCGTGCTCAACATCCACGAACGCACCGTCCCGGCACCGGCGGAGACCGTCGGCGCCCTCATCGACAGCCTCGCGAGCCCGGACGACCGGCTCTGGCCGGGCCCGCGCTGGCCCCGGATGCGGTTCGACCGCCCGCTCGCCCCCGGCGCCACCGGCGGCCACGGCCCGGTCCGCTACACCGTCTCCGACTACGCACCGGGCCAGTGGGTGCGCTTCCGCTTCGACGGCCCGCGCGGCTTCGACGGCCACCACGAGTTCACCGTCCACCCGGCGGGCGACACCACCGTCCTCCGCCACACCATCGCCATGCGCCTGCACGGCCCGGCCCTGCTCGCCTGGCCCCTCGCCTTCCGCTGGCTGCACGACGCCCTCCTGGAGGACTGCCTCGACCGGGCGGTACGGTCGGTCGGCGGCACCGTCCCCCACCCCGCCCACTGGAGCCCGTACGTCCGCCTCCTGCACCGCCTGATCCCCCACTGACCGGCGCCTGCCCGACCGAGGCCCGAAGCCGGAGGCGGCCCTGGCTTCCCCTGCCTGCCCGCGCACGTGAACGCGTGCGCGGGCACGGTTTCCCACCGCCCAGCGCCCCGTCTCCTCAAGCAGCCCCGCGCCCAACGCGGGGCTGCCCACCTCGGTCCAACCGCCAACCGGACCGTGGGCTCAACGCCCGGCCACGAGGCGGGTTGTGTCTTGGGTTGCGAATTTCAAGCAGGTATCCGACCGTCAGTTTTCGGGTGGCCTCGTACCGAACACGAGGCCACCCTCACTTGACGTCTGTAGCGGTGTCACGACACGGTGTTACCCACACGGACTTGCAGCCAACTTCGCGGAAGGGGCAGTCATGACACTTCGCTTCATCGGGATCGACCCGGACTCGCCGAACGGTGGCTCTCCGACAGTCTGGCTCGAAGACGAAGCCGCGGAGATCGTCGTACAGGGGCTGCTCCCCTCCACGGACACGCTCCGCACCATCAGCGAGACCGAGTGGGTTCCTGATCACCCCGTCGGCATCCCGGACCACGAGGGCGTCGTCCGTATCCCTGTTCGGATGATTCCGGCTTTGCGGAAGGTGTGCGATGACGCAGAACGTGCCGGACTTTGGCGCCCTGCTGCGGAGCGCTGAGCGCTCGGCAGTCCACCTGGAGATGCGGGACTCCTATGCGGACGACCCGGTCTTCGCCGACTGGCGCGCGGGGCTACCGGTCGACCGCCCCGACGCCTACGAGCTTCCCGAGGAGTACCAGGCCTGGGCTGAGCTGGTGAAGGAGACCGTGGCCCGGGGCGTGATCATGCGTCGTGCCCGGATCGTCTCCGAACCCGTCACCGACTACATCCGTTGGGAACACGCCATCACAGAACGGCACAACATCGCCCTCGGCGAGCACGTGCGCTGGCTCCCCCGCCGCCTGGCGTCCGATCTCTCACTGCCTGGAAATGATCTTTGGCTGATCGATGACCGCCTGGTCCTCTTCCACTGGTTCACCGGCGACGGCGACTGGGCCGGCCACGAGTTCACCGAAGACCCGGCCACGGTGAAGCAGGTCACCGCCGCGTTCGAAGCGGTGTGGGATCGCGCTACGCCACACGCGCGGTATCCCGTCTGACTCACCATCGGCACCGGGCAGTCCATCACATGTCGTCGTCCCCGTCGTCCAGTGTCGTCGAGGCCCGCAAAGCCCTCGCCAATCGACTGACCGAGATCCGCAAGGACGCCGGGCTCACCGGCGACGAGCTCTCTGCCCGGTGCGGGTGGCACCCTGCCAAGACCAGTCGTATCCAGAGCGGCAAGTCCGCACCCTCCGAGGACGATCTCCGCGCCTGGTGCACTGCATGCGATGCCGAGGAGCAGCTCCCTGACGTCATCGCCACCGCCCGCGCCGTCGAATCGATGTACACCGAGTGGCGTCGGATGGAGCACGCCGGGCTGCGGGCCGCGCAGGAGTCCGTCGGCACGCTCTACCAGCGCACCGAGGTCTTCCGTGTGTACGCGAGCCGGGTCATTCCCGGCATGGTGCAGACAACCGACTACACCGCTGCCGTACTGCGCTCGATCCAACGCGACCGAGTGCCCGTCGATGACGTCGAGGAGGCCGTGGCGGCGCGGCTGGACCGCCAGCGCATGCTGTTCTCCGGCCGGCATCGATTCGGGCTGCTGGTCGAAGAGTACGTGCTCCGCGCCGCAGTGTGCGACGCCAGGACGATGGCGGACCAACTCGACCACCTCATCACTGCGTCCGCCAGCCCCTTCGTCAGCCTGGGCATCATCCCCACCGGTTGCCACCGATCCCAACTTCCGGTCGAGGACTTCTACATGTTCGACGAGGCCGAGGTCGCCGTCGAACTGACCTCCGGGTATCTGCGCATCACACGACCTCGCGAGATCGCCGATTACCTGCGCACCTACACCGCACTGGCAGGAATGGCCGTCTACGGCACGAAGGCTCGGCAGGTCATCACCTCGGCGATCGACGCACTCGGGTGAATCGGCGCAAGATGGCGCAACTTCTTTGAAAGAGCGATCTGTTGCTCCGTAGCGTCATGAGTGCTCCGCCATGCGGAGCGTCCACGAGCGCAAGGAGAGGCCTTGTCACTCCTACGAGCCGAGCGGAGCAGTGCCTTGCAGGTCACCGACCCACCGCAGCCGAAACCGAAGTCCGAGCCCAGGCCGACGACACCGCGTCCGCCGGACCGGTACCGGCCCACCGGGCTGTACACCCGAAGCAACCCCCACGGAGGACCCGCGATCGGGATGGCCGGGAAGCACGCGGGCGACCAGGACCCGGGCAAGGACAAGCCGTCGAAGGACACCTCGCGCCCGGCGCCCGCCCCGAAGCACGAGAAGAAGGACAAGTGACGGAGAGCCTCCACCCGCAGCAGGCCGCCTCGCGCGGCCTGCTGCGGGCCATCAGCGAAGAGCTCGGCCGTCCCGTCCCGTCGGAGTGGAAGGACGCCATCACGGCGGTCCCGCGCCACCGTTTCCTCCCGGAGCGGATCTGGCTCTCCGACGACAGCGGCGACCTCGAACCGTGCGACATCCGCTCCGAGCCCGACCGCTGGTTCGCGGCCGCCTACGCCAACGCTCCGGTCGTCACCCAGGTCAATGACGGCGAGGAGCCGACCGACGGCTCCGACGCCTGGCCGTCGTCCTCGGCGTCCTCACCAGCGATGGTCGTGCGAATGCTCGAAGCACTCGATGTCCGCCCCGGCCAGACCGTCCTGGAGGTCGGCACCGGCACCGGCTGGAACGCGGCTCTGCTCGCGCACCGGGCCGGTCCCGGCCGTGTCGTCTCGATCGAGATCGACCCCGCGGTCACCTGGCGGGCCCACTCGTCCCTGAACGCGGCGGGCGTGGACGTGGAGGTCGCCTGCGGGGACGGAGCCCTTGGTTGGGCCCGGCGGCAGCCGTACGACCGGGTCGTCTCCACCTGCTCGGTCAGCCGGGTGCCGACGGCGTGGATCGAGCAGACCCGCCCCGGCGGCACCATCGTGACGCCGTGGGAGAGCCCGATGCTCTCCTGGGGACTGCTCACCCTCACCGTCGAAGGCGGGCGCGCGACCGGGCGGTTCAGCCCGGACGCCTCGTTCATGCTGATGCGCGGCCAGCGGATCGACCTGCGCATCTTCCGGGACATCGTCCGTGACGACCACGAACCCGAGGAGTCCACCACCCGGCTCTCACCGTGGCAGGTGAGCGGCGAGGACCTGGACGCGCGGTTCGCCCTCGGGCTGAAGCTCGGCGACGTGTGGACGGCCTGGCAGCACGAGCCGGATGCCGAAGGAGTGGCCTCCCGGCTCTGGGTGGCCACGACGGACGCGCGCTCGTGGGCCGCCGTCGACCACGACGGCCGGCAGGAGGACCGCTTCGCCGTCCGGCAGTACGGCCCGCGCCGCCTCTGGACCGAGATCGAGGACGCCCACGCCTGGTGGGAGAAGCAGAACCGGCCGGGCCCGGACCGGTTCGGGCTCCGTATCACCGGCGAGGAACAGCTCGTCTTCCTCGACGAGCCGACCGCCGCCGTCGGCCGGGTGCCGTAGCGCGCGACCGAGCCGGGGCGGCCGACAAGCCGCCCCGGCTGGTCGGGTGGCTACTCCCAGCGCCAGCCGTTGTTGTCCCGGCAGGTGAGAACACGGCCGTTGGCGTCGCTGCCGGTGTCGCCGTGGGCGCTGTTGGGGCAGATGCGACCCCGGACTATGCAGTTGCCCTTGGAATCCGTGGTGCAGGCTGACGCCTGGTGCTCCGAGGGTGCGGCGGGCTGCGGCGCGGGCGGGGCGTGCGTCGGAGCCGGGGCGGGCGGGGCGGCGGGAGCGGGAGCGGCGGGAGCCGGGGCGGCCGGGGCTGGGGGTGCTGCGGGAACGCTCGGCACCACGGGATCGGCCGGTGCGGTCGCGGTCGGGGAGGCCGGGGCCGGGGCAGGGGCGGGGTCCGCCGGGGCGGGCGCGGCGCCTCCCGGGCAGTCCTCCTCGTTCTTCACCACGGACAGCGTCACCGTCGTGTCCTTCGCCGAGGGTTCCCCGGCGGCCGGCTGCTGGGAGCAGACCTTCCAGTGGCTCGGCATGAGGACCGACCGCGTGTGGGACTCGCCCGCGTGGACGTCCTGGAACGTCACGTTCTTGGCGGCCCGGGCGTCCGGCTGCTGGAGGGCGTCCTTGGCCTTGTCCCCGTGCATTCCGACCACACTCGGGATCGGAATCGGCGTCGCCGCCGACGACGTTTCGTCGGCCGAGGCCTTGCACCCGGCCGCGAGGAGGGTGGCGGCCAGCGCCGCGGCGGCGAGGGCGGTCGCCCGCCTCCGGCGGGAGGGGCGCAGCGGTCGGGCTTCGTGGGTCTGGGCGGTCGTCGGCTGTATCACAGCAGGCACTTGGTCTTCCGGGTGAGCGGCGGGCATGGCGGACGGAACTTCGAGCGGGCAAAACTTTTCGAACGTACACCACCTCACTGGCGGAAGCCTGGGAATCCCCGCCGGGAATCCTTGATCGAAGCGTGATGTCGACCCCCTCCCCGGGGCCTCTCCCCGCCCGCCGGAAACGGCCCGTCCCGGCCTCCGGCGACAGCGTGGCCGCCCCCCTCCACGCCCCCGAGGCACCCGTCCACACCAAGGCGAGGAAGCCCCCAACAGCCCACCACCCAGCGGCTTTTGCCGCGATCGCGCCCACCCCCCGAGCGTCCTACGCTCAGCCGTATGAACCGTACGATCCGCACCACCGAAGACGTCCTCGCCCTCCTCGACGGCTTCTTCCGGCCGGCCGAACCGTTCTGGGACCGGTTCTACGAGGACCGGTCCGCCGAGCGCCCGTTCTTCGCGCCGAAGCCGGACGAGAACCTGGTCTCCTACCTGGACCGCGGCCTGCTGCCGCCGGCCCCCGGCCGGGTGCTCGACCTGGGCTGCGGCACCGGCCGCAACGCGATCCACCTGGCCTCGCTCGGCTTCGAGGTGGACGCCGTCGACCTCTCCGCCACCGCCCTCGCCTGGGCCGAGGAGCGCGCCCGCGAGGCCGGCCCCGGAGCCCGCCCGCGCTTCCACCGGGCGAGCATCTTCGAGGTCCAACTCCCTTGCGACACCTACGACCTGGTCTACGACTCCGGCTGCCTGCACCACCTGCCGCCGCACCGCCGGGTCGGCTACCTGGCCCTCCTGGACCGCGCCCTCGCCCCGGGCGGGCACTTCGCCGTCACCGCCTTCGCGGCCGGGGCGATGGGCTCCGAGCGGCCCGACGAGGAGCTCTACCGGCTCGGCTCGCTGGAGGGCGGGCTGGCCTACTCGCCGGCCGAACTGCGCTCGCTGTTCCGCGAGTTCGAGCCGCTGGAGATCCGCCCGATGGCGGCGCACGGCCCGGTTTCCGAGGCCTTCGGCGTCCCCTTCCTCCTCACAGCACTCTTCCAGCGAACTGCCAGCCTCTAACCAGCCTCTCATCCTCCGCCCCTAGCCTCCGGCCCTATGAACGTCTCCCTGCTCGACGGCTGGTTCCCGTGGACGGTCCAGGCCGCGGCCCTCGCGCTGCTCCTGGCCACCGCCGCCCGACGGGAGCGGGCGTGGCTGCGGAGGCGGGGGCCGGTCGCGCTCGGGACGGCGCTGGCGCTCACCGCGGCCGGCGCCGTCGCCGTGCTGACGCTGGGCGGGATCACCGACCCGGTCCCGTTCGGGGTCTGGCTGTGGAGCGGGGTGGCGGTCGCGGCGCTGTGCGTGCTCGGCTTCGGCTGGCGCGGCGCGCGGTGGTGGCGCCGGGCGCTGGTCGCCCCGACCGTGCTGCTGGCGCTGTTCTGCGCGGCGAACAGCGTGAACATCGCCACCGGCTACTACCCGACGCTGGACGACGCGATCGGCGAGCTCGGCGGGCAGCCGCTGCCGGAGCAGATCACCCTGGACGAGCTGAAGTCGATCCACGGCCGGACGGGCACGGGCCGCATCGTCCAGGTCGACATACCGGACACCGCCAGCGGCTTCGCCCACCGCCAGGAGCTGGTCTACCTGCCGCCCGCCTGGTTCCGCAGCCAGACCCGGCCCAAGTTGCCCGTCCTGGAGATGATCGGCGGCGAGTTCGCGGCGCCCGACAACTGGATCCGCTCGGGCAACGCCGTGAAGACCGCCGACGCCTTCGCCGCCCGGCACAACGGCTTCGCCCCGATCCTGGTGTTCGTGGACGCCACCGGCGGCTTCCGGGTGGACACCGAGTGCGTGGACGGCCCGCACGGCCAGGCCGAGAGCCATCTGCTCAAGGACGTCCCGCCGTTCGTCCAGAAGACCTTCAACGCCGCCACCGACCCGCACAAGTGGGGCGTGGCCGGCTGGTCGATGGGCGGCACCTGCGCCGTCGACCTCACCGTCGAGCATCCGAACGTCTTCACCCACTTCGGCGACTTCTCCGGTGACAAGGGCCCGTCCACCGGCGACAAGGACCACACCGTCCAGGAGCTGTACGGGGGCGACGCCGCGGCCTGGGCCGCCCACGACCCGCTGACCGTGCTCGCCCACCACCCCAAGTACCAGGGCGTCTCCGGCTACTTCGCCCAGGGCGACGAGGAGCACGGCCAGATCGACTCCGCCAAGGCCCTGGAGGCGGCGGCCCGGAAGGACGGCATCCGCACCGTGAACGTGGTCGGCTCCGGCAGGCACACCTGGCAGACCGGCGCCGCGTCCTTCGCCCAGGCCCTCCCCTGGCTCGCCCAGCAGCTCGGCGTCCCGGGCACCCATGCGTAACGGCACCCACGCGTAACGGCTCACCCGCACTACGGCGCGCTCCCTCCTCCCCGTTCGACGGCCGCCGCCCGTCGCGCGGTTCAGCTCCGGGTGCTGACGTCGCGCACCCCTCCGCCGCCGGTCGCCGGTCCCGGCACACCCGCCCCCACCAGCCCGGATGCGCCGCACCCGGCCCGCGCGCGGTGCCGGTCGCGCGCCCCTGGGATCCCCCGCACGCCGTCCGCCACCCGACACCACCTGCCCCACAGGACCCACCAACCCCAAAGGGAATCCGGGCCTCCGGCCGGAACCCGGCTTTGCGAGCGGCCGTTCGGTGGCATAGGTTTCGACCGCCGCCGATGCGCCGCCACGACCCTGACCACCCCTCATCTCCGAGGCGGGCGGCGGGCCGAGGAGCCGACGGCCCTAACGCACAGGGGGAGGCCCGCCATGCCGAGTGCCCGCGACCGCGCGTCGCGCGGGCGGCGAGGACGGACGGCCGGCGCCGCGCACCAGCGGCCCGCGGCCGACCCCGCCCTTCGCCCCCAACGGCAGGGCGGTGCGCGGCCGACCCCGTTCCACGCCACCGGACACCCGAGGAACAGTCAGTTGCGCACCACCAGAGTCGTCACCGCCACCGCCGCCGCCCTCGTCTGCCTGGGCGCGCTCAGCGCCTGCGGGCCCGACAGCGGGGACGGCGGCCAGACCGCCCTCCCCGCCGCGGCCCCCACGCCCAGCACCAACCCCACCAAGCCCGCCGGCTCCGACAAGGGCATCCCGGACAAGGCCTGGATGGACACCAAGAACATCCCGATGGACGAGAGTTACCACTACACGCCGCTGGCGGCCAACGCCAAGCAGGTCTCCGGGCCGGTCCAGTTCAAGGGCCTGGAGCTGTGCCGCGCCGCGATCGCCAAGGACGACGAGCCGCTGTTCACGGGCACCGCCGCCGCGAAGTCCGAGGTCGGCTTCGGCGGGGACCGCTGGGCGGCCCAGCAGACCCTGCTGTTCCACGGCGACCCGGTCCACAGCAGCGCCGCCAAGCAGTCCACCAACATGGCCGAGGCCCGCCTGGCGGAGGCGCTCAAGTCCTGTGCCAAGACCGCGCCCGGCGCCACCGTGAAGGTCGAAAGCGCCCCGGACGCGCCGTACTTCGCCGCCGTCCTGACCGTCCCGCAGGCCGACGGCGGCACCGTCACCCTGCACGAGTACGTGGTCGGCGACGGCGGTACGGTCAGCGAGCTGGCCGTCTGGGCCACCACCAAGGCCGGTGCCCAGCCCAAGGACGCCTGGAAGGCCCCCGAGGACAAGGCCGTCGGCACCGGCATGACGGCGGCGATGTGCGAGGCGCTCCCCGGCTGCGACGGGCGCTGACGTCCGGCGCGCGCCCGGTCCGCCCGACCCCTCCCGAGGACGGGAACGGGGCGGACGGACCGGGCGGCCCGATCAGATCAGGCCCGGGCTCACAGCCCCAGGACGCTGAGCGCGGTGGTCCAGTCCTTCGCGATCGCGGCGCGCGCGTCGTCGAGGCCGGCCCGGCCGCCGCAGACCGCGTTCTTGAGCTTGGTCTCGACGGAGTCCTTGCTCTGCGCCGGCTGGCTGCCGTAGCGCGGCTCGGGCCACAGGTTGGCCGGGTCGCGCGGGGCGCCGCCGAGCTCCAGCGGGACGAGGTGGTCCTCCTCGTAGTCCGCCGTGCTGGTGTCCGCGTAGCCGTAGGCCGCGATCTGCTGCACCTTCAGCGCGTTGGTGTAGCTGCTCGGCGGGCGGACGGTGGCGGTCCAGCCGGAGACGCAGATGGTCTGGCCGATGGTCGCCTGGGTGACGTCCGGGTTGTACGCACCGGGGGTGCAGGACGGGTCGGGCAGCGGCAGGTACGCCTGCGAACAACTCGCCGCGAGCGTACGGGCCTTCTGGGCGGTGCCGTGGGCCGGGGCGGCGGCCTGCGCGGTGCCGGCGGCGAGCCCGGCGGCGGCGAGGGCGGCCGCCGAGGCGGTGACGGTGAGACGGTGACGGAGCATCATGGGGGAAGCACTCCTGGTCCGGCCCGGCCTCTCGCCGGGCGACTGTGCTCATGACAGCACCACCCGGCCGACCACCGTCAGATCCGTGACGTGAACGCCTGGTGACCGCGTCTCCACAACCGCGCCCCGACGAGCGCCCCGCGCGAGGACCCCGCGCGAGCGCCCCGCCCCCGTCTCCCCGCCCCGCCTCTCGGCCGTGCGGTCAGCCCCGCAGGACCGCCAGCTCGACCTCCCGGCCGGCCAGGCCGTCGGGCGCCGGCAGCGTCACCCCGGAGGGCTCGAAGCCGGCCTTCCGGTACATCGCCTCGGCCCGGGGGTTGTCCTCGTGGACGAACAGCCGCACCCGCTCGATCCTGGGCCCGGTGAGCGACCACGCCCACTCCTGGAGGGTCCGGATCAGGTCGAGCGCCAGCCCGGTGCCCCGCGCCTCCGCGCGGACGAACACCCCGACCACGTGCACCTGGTCGACCTCGATGACGTCGCCCTCCAGGGCGCCGTTCCCGCCGGTCAGCTCGACCACCCCGGTCATGCTGCCGAGCCAGCGCCCGTCCTCGGCCTCCGCGATGAACTGCGCCGCGTGCGGGTCCGTCGCCGCCCGGGTCGTGCGGTCCTGCCAGAACTCGTCGGGCTTGGTGACGGCCTGCTCGTAGACCTCCAGGAAGGCCACGGCCGCGACCGGGTCCCGCAGCGCGTCCAGCCGGAGGTCCCGGGCCCGCTGCCAGTCCTCGACCCGTACCTGTCTGATGATGATTCCGGTGCTCATCGCCTGATCATTCCATCGGCACCATTGGCCCGCGCAACCGATTTCCAAGGCCGCAGACCTCTAGCCCCGGGACGACTCCAGCAGCCGCGCCAGCAGCGCCGCCGGCCCCTCCGGCAGGCTGCCGTGGACGAGTTCGGTGCGGTGCACCAGCCGGGGCGCGGCGATCGGCGCGTACCCGACCTCGGGCGCGGCCGCGAGCACCGGCTCGGGCAGCAGGGTGAGCCCGTGCCCGGCCGCCACCAGCGCGAGCAGTCCGTGCAGGTCGGTGCCCTGGTAGCGGGTCGCGGGCCGGAAGCCGTCGACGCCCGCGGCCGCGCGCAGCCGGGCCGCGGTCGGGGTGAGGTCGGGGGCGTCCAGCCAGCGGGCGGCGGAGAGGTCGGCGAGCGCGAGGCCGGCGCGCCCGGCCAGCGGGTGGCCGACGGGCAGCGCGACGGCGACCGGCCGCTCGGCCACCGCGACGGTGCGCAGCGGCCCGACGTCGGGCAGCGGCAGCGGGTCGCTGGGCGCGGCCAGTCCGTCGACCAGGGCGAGGTCGACCTCGCCGGTGGCGACCTGGGCGGGCAGCACGTCCTGGGCGAGGACCCGGACCACCGGTTCCACCCTCGGGTACGCCCGCCGCACCTCGCCGAGTGCGCGCCCCAGTGCCGCACCGACCGCCAGCGCGGTGGCCCCGAGCACCAGCCGGGTGTTCGCAGCGCCCGCCAGGCGTGCGACGTCGGCGCGCGCCGCCTCCAGCCGGACCAGCAGCGGCGCGGCGTGCTCCAGCAGCCGCTGCCCGGCCCCGGTCGGGCCGACCGGGCGGCGGAGCAGCAGCGCGGTCCCGAGGTCCGCCTCCAGCGCGGCGATCTGCTGGGAGACCGCGGACTGGGTGTAGCCGAGCTCCCGGGCCGCCTCCGAGAAGGAGGCGAGGCGGGCGACGGTGACGAAGGTGCGCAGTTGCTGCGGGTCCACGGTGGACATCAACCGATCTGATCGAAGCTTAAGGAATCATCGTTGGCGCTGATCTCGGGTGCGGGGTCAGGATAGCCGCATGACGCATCAGACCCCGCGGGTCGCCCTCGTCGGCGACCGCTCCCCCGCCGTCCGCTCGCACGCCCGGATCCCGGGCCTGCTGGACGCCCTCGCCGAGCACGACCACCTCGTCCTGGACGCCTACTGGATCCCGACCGGGGACGCCGCCGCGCCCGGCGCCCTGGACGGCTTCGACGCGGTCTGGCTGCTGCCCGGCAGCCCGTACCGCAGCGAGGCCGGCGCGCTGGCCGCCGTCCGGACCGCCCGCGAGCGCGGCATCCCCTTCCTCGGCACCTGCGCCGGGTTCCAGCACGCGGTGCTGGAGTACGCCCGGAACGTCTGCGGCCTGGCCGGGGCCGTGAACGGCGAGGACCACCCGGACGCGGAGCAGCAGGTGATCGTCCCGCTGGCCTGTTCGCTGGTCGGCCACGAGGGGGCCGTCACCGTCACCCCGGGGAGCCTCGCCGAGCGGGTCCTCGGCGCCACCCGCACCCTGGAGCGCTACCACTGCGCGTACGGACTCAACGGCGCCTACCTGGAGCGGCTGGCCGCGCACGGCCTGCGGTTCAGCGGCGCGGACGAGTCGGGCGAGGTGCGCGTCCTGGAACTGCCCGGCCACCCGTTCTTCCTGGCCTCGCTCTTCCAGCCCGAGCTGTCCGGCGACGGCACCCGGGCGCACCCCATGATCCGTGCCCTGGCCGGCGCCGCCGTGGCGCACGCGGACGCGGACACCCCGGCCGCGACCGTGGCAACGGCCTGATCAAGCCCCGCACCTGAGCGCGTCTCATGCGCGAGCGCGTCTCACATCGGCAGCGACCGCAGCCGCACCGGCCCCTCCGGCCACCCGGCCCCGACGGCCAGCGGCGCCCACATGGTGCGCAGCGGCATCTCCGCCAGCCGCCCCTCCGGCTGTTCCACCGTCACGCCCTCGGCCACCTCCCGGAAGCCGAGCCCCCGGTAGAACGCGGCCAGCGGCGGGCGGCAGAACAGCAGCGCGTACCGGTGGCCGAGCGTGCGCGCGTGGTCGAGGGCGGCCCCGACCACGGCCTGCGCGAGGCCGCCGTGGCGCCGGTCGGGCGCGACGCAGACCCCGCCGACGCCCATCACGGCCAGGTCGGTGCCGCCCACGGTGAGCGGCAGCGGCACCAGTCCGGTGTGGGCGACGAGCCGGCCGTCGGCGGCCCGGACGCCGAAGTGGATCTCCTTGGGGCGGAAGGTCAGCCCCGTGTACGCGACGCCGTACGGGTCGTCCCCGGGGCCGAGGATCTCAGCCTGCTCGGCGCGGCCGTACTGCGCGAGCCGTTCGACCACGGGCGCTCCGACGAGCGGCTGTTCGGCGGGAGACTGTCCGGCGGGAGGCTGTCCGGCGAGCGGCGGCGCGGGCGAGAAACGATCATCCATTCCGCCATGCTCCCCTCCCGCCGGAGCCTTCCACCAGTCCCTTCCCGGCCACTCGGTCCGACGACTGCTCGGGCCGACGGCCGCCGGCCGCCGGGCGCCCCGATCGGTCGCCGGGGGCCGACCCGGCGTCAGGCCGCCGCGCGCCGCACCAGCTCCGCCCAGACCTCGGCCACCCGCGCCTCCAGCTCCGCCAGGCCGCCGCCGTTGTCGATCACCAGGTCCGCGATCTCCAGCCGCCCGTCCCGGGAGGCCTGCGCGGCCATCCGGGCCCGGGCCTCCTCCTCGGCCATCCCGCGCAGCCGCACCAGCCGGTCCAGCCGCACGTCGTCGGCCGCGTCCACCACCACGACCAGGTCGAACAGCGGCGCCAGGCCGTTCTCGGCCAGCAGCGGCACGTCGTGCACCACGACCGCGTCCGGCGCGGCCGCCGCCTCCAGCTCGGCGGAGCGGGTCCGCACCAGCGGGTGGACGATCGCGTTCAGCGCCTTCAGCCGCTCCGGGTCGGCGAACACGACCGCGCCGAGCGCCGGACGGTCCAGCGAGCCGTCCTCCCGCAGCACCCCCGGTCCGAACTCGGCGACCACGGCCGCCAGACCGTCCGTTCCGGGGGCGACCACCTCGCGGGCGATCACGTCGGAGTCCACGATCACCGCGCCGTGCGCGGCGAACAGCCGGGACACCTCGCTCTTGCCCGCACCGATGCCGCCCGTCAGTCCGATCTTCAGCATGGCGTCAGGCTACCGGTGCCCCCTCGAACCCGTCAGCAGAGGCCCGGCCGGCCCAGGCCCGGTCGGCCCGGCTCCGACCCGAACAGGCCCGGCTCCGATCCGAACAGGCCCGGCGAAGCCCGGACCCGGTCGAGCGCAGGCCCGGTCAGCCCAGCTCCAGGCTCTCGCCCTCCCCCAGCACCAACAGCTCCGCACCCGTCCCCGGCCCGTCCGGCCCGACCAGCCGGGTCTGCACGGCGAGCCCGATCGGGCTGAGCACCGCCTCGTGCACCGGCACCGCACGGCGCGGCGAGGCTTCCCGGACGTAGTCGACCACCTCGGAGGCCTTGCTCCAGGGGGCCGCGATCGGCAGCAGCAGGGTCTCCACGGCGTGCGGCGGCACGGTGAACGCGTCGCCGGGATGGAACAGCCGGCCGTCGAAGAGGAAGCCGATGTTCCGCACCGGCGGGATGTCCCGGTGGATCTCCGCGTGCCACTCGCCGTGCACCGAGACGCCGAGCCCGCCGACCTCGAAGGCGTCGCCCTCGCCGACCACGCCGACCCGCTGCGCCACGCCGTCCAGCTGGTCGGCGACGGCCCGGTTGGTCCACACCCGCAGCGCCGGGTCGGCCTCCAGCGCGGCGCGCAGCCGGGACTCCTCGAAGTGGTCCATGTGCTCGTGGGTGATCAGGACGGCGTCCGCCCCGGCCAGGGCGGCGGGGTCGGTGAAGCTCCCGGGGTCGACGACGACCGTGCTGCCGCCGTGCTCGACGCGTACGCAGGCATGTCCGAACTTGGTGATTCGCATGCTCGAAACCCTACAGCAAGGCTGTACAGCAGTGCTGGATATTTTGCCGATAGACTTCCCCCATGACCAGCGAAGCCCCGCACCCGGACACCCTGGAACTCGCCGCCGACCTGCGCGCCGCCCTCGGCAGCCTGGTCCGCTCCCTGCGCGACAGCGACGAACTGCCGCAGAACCAGGCCGCCGTCCTCGGCCTGCTGGTCCGCGACGAACGCTCCTGCACGGTCGCCGAACTCGCCGCCCTCCAGCGGGTCCGCCACCAGTCGATGGCCCGCACCGTCGCGCTGATGACCGAGGCCGGACTGGTCGTCCAGCAGCCCCACCCCACCGACGGCCGCAAGCTGCTCGTCACCGCCACCGGGGCCGGCCGCACCGCCCTGCTCGACCAGCGCGCCCGCCGCGAACACCGGATCGCCACCGCCATCGAGTCCCGCCTCGACCCCGCCGAACGGGACCGGCTCCGCGCGGCGGTCGACCTGCTACGCCGGCTGGGCTGAGCCCACCAGGCCGTCGCGGGCCGCCGCCTCCCCGTCGGCCGGCCTCGGTGCCGGGACCACCGCCGACCCGTTCTCCGGCACCGACCCGCTCTCCGCCGCCGGCACCACCGGCCGCGGCACCGGGACATCCGCCGCCCCGATCTCCGGCAGGTCGACGTGCTCGCTCAGCCCGAACCGCCGGTGCAGCCGCCGCAGCGGGGCGGGCGCCCACCAGTTGAACTCGCCGAACAGGCTCATCGCGGCGGGCACCAGCAGGCACCGCACCAGGGTGGCGTCCACCGCGACGGCGACGGCCAGCGCGATGCCCATCTGCTTGACCATCAGCATGTCCCCGAGCGCGAACCCGGCGAAGACGATCACCATCAGCAGCGCCGCCGAGGTGATGATCCGACCGCTGCGCTGCACGCCCAGCTCCACCGCCCGGACGCAGCCGTGCCCGCGCAGGGTCAGCTCCCTGATCCGGGCGAGCAGGAACACCTCGTAGTCCATCGACAGCCCGAAGGCGAAGGCGAAGACCAGCACCGGTATGAAGGTCTCCAGCCCGCCGGTCGGGCTGAACCCGAGCAGCCCGCTGAACCAGCCGTCCTGGAACACCAGGGTGAGCGCGCCGAGCGAGGCGCCCAGCGAGAGCAGGTTCATCAGCAGCGCCTTGACCGGCATCACCACCGAGCCGGTCATCAGGAAGAGCAGCACCAGCGTCCCGGCCGCGACCAGGCCCAGCGCCCACGGTCCGCGCGAGAGCAGCTCGTCCTGGAAGTCCACCACCAAGGCCGCGCCGCCGGTGACGTAGGTGGTCAGCCCGCCGCGGTCGGCCCGCAGCTCCTCGACCACCTGCCTGGCCTGCCCGCCCTGCGGGTCCCCGGGCACCAGGACGTCGATCGTGGAGACCGCGTCGCCCACCGGCGACACGGCCCGCACCCCGCTCACCCCGGGCAGCTTGGCGACCACCTCGTCCGCGTACGCCTGCGCCACCGGCGCCCCGCCCTCGACCACCACGGTGATCGGTGCGGCCGAGGCCTGCGGGAAGCGCTGGTCGATCGTCTCGGCGACCTGCCGTCCGGCCGAGGAGGCGGGCAGGACGGCGGCGCCGGAGCTGCGCATCTCGGCGTGGAGGAACGGCGCCCCGGCCGCCAGCAGCAGGGCCACCGAGGCGAGCGTGACCAGGACCGCCCGCTTGCGCACCCGGCGCACGGTCCGGCTGAAGAACCCCTCGTCGGCCACGGGCGCGGCGGGCGCCTTGATCCGCGCGCCGGCGAAGCCGAGCAGGGCGGGGATCAGGGTCAGCGCGGCGGCGACGGCGATCACCACGACGCTCACCCCGGCCGCGGCCACCGCGCCGAGCACCGGGCTGGTGAAGACGAACAGGCCGGAGAGGGCGACGGCGACGGTCAGTCCGGAGAAGGCCACGGTGCGCCCGGCGGTCGCCGCGGTCCGTTCGACGGCGGCGGCGATGTCCGCGCCGTGGCCGCGTTCCTCGCGGAAACGATTCACCATGAGCAGCGCGTAGTCGATCGAGAGCCCGAGCCCCAGCACCGTGGCGATCGGCAGCACGCTGGTGTCGATGTCCATGATCCGGCTGAACCCGAACATCGCCAGCAGCGCGCCGCCCACCGAGGCGACCGCCCCGATCGCCGGCAGCGCGGCCGCCGCCAGCCCGCCGAAGACCAGCACCATGACGATCAGCGTGAGCGGCAGCGTCACCAGCTCGCCGAACCGGGTGTCCTTCTCGGTCTGCTTCTTGACCTCCTGCTGGAGCACCAGGTCCCCGCCGACCGTGACGTGGGCGCCGCCCGCCCCGTTCAGCGCGGCGAGCCGCTGGGTGACGGCGTCGGTCTGGGCGGTGCTCGCGGTGTCGGCCATCCGTACGGTGACCAGGCTCGCCGTCCCGTCGGCGGAGCGCAGCGCGGCCGGCGCCGGTCCGGTGCCGTACGCGTCGAGGGCGGAGGAGACCCCGGGCAGGGCGGCGATCTCGGCGGTGGCCCGCTCGACGGCGGCCCTCACCTGCGGATCGTCCACCGGCCGGCCGTCCACCACGGCGGTGACGGTGCCCTTGGCCGGGTCGGCCGCGGCGACCACCGCGCCGCCCCGGTCGGCCTCGGCGCTGGCGGAGGAGGCCCCGGCCACCGAGCCCTCGAAGACCCGGCCACCGATCAGGACGCCGACCACCAGGACGACGGCCCACAGGCCGAGCACCCAACGGCGGTGGCGGAAGCAGAACCGGCCGACGGCCGCGAGCCTGCCGCCGACCACGGCGGTGGGGGCGGCGGGAGAGGGAGTGCGCATGAGGAGCCTTTCGGGCGGCTCCCCTCAATCTAGGGGCAACCCGAACTACGGCCTATAGATGGGCAATGAGCCCCATCTCACACTTTCCTTCACATAAACCACACATAAGTCAGGGCGTGATAAGTCATGGCGAAAAGCAAATGACGGAAAGCGCATGGGGAAAAACAAATGGGCCCCACCCGGAAATCCGGGTGGGGCCCACCGTCTAGCTATCGGCTAGCGGGAAGCGAGAGCCTCAGCTCTGGCCGCCGGCCAGCTTCTCGCGCAGAGCGGCCAGGGCCTCGTCGGAGGCCAGGGCGCCCGAGCCCTCGTCGCTGCTGGACGAGTAGGAACCACCGGCGGCAGCGGCGACGGCGTCGCCACCCTCCTCGGCGGCCTGGGCGTCGGCCTCGCGGCTCTTGATGACCTGCGCCTGGTGCTGCTCGAAGCGCGACTGCGCCTCGGCGTACTGGCGCTCCCACTCCTCGCGCTGCTTCTCGAAGCCGGGCAGCCAGTCGTTCGCCTCGGGGTCGAAGCCCTCCGGGTAGATGTAGTTGCCCTGGTCGTCGTACGAGGCGGCCATGCCGTACAGGGTCGGGTCGAACTCGACCTCGGCCGGGTTGGCACCCAGGGCCTCGTTGGCCTGCTTGAGCGACAGGCTGATGCGGCGACGCTCGAGGTCGATGTCGATGACCTTGACGAAGATCTCGTCGCCGACCTGGACGACCTGCTCCGGGATCTCGACGTGGCGCTCGGCCAGCTCGGAGATGTGGACCAGACCCTCGATGCCCTCGTCCACGCGGACGAACGCACCGAACGGAACCAGCTTGGTGACCTTACCCGGAACGACCTGGCCGATCTGGTGGGTACGGGCGAACTGCTGCCACGGGTCCTCCTGGGTCGCCTTCAGCGACAGGGAGACGCGCTCGCGGTCCATGTCAACGTCGAGAACCTCGACGGTGACCTCCTGGCCGACCTCGACAACCTCGGACGGGTGGTCGATGTGCTTCCAGGACAGCTCGGAGACGTGCACCAGGCCGTCGACGCCACCCAGGTCCACGAAGGCACCGAAGTTGACGATCGAGGAGACGACGCCGGAGCGCACCTGGCCCTTCTGCAGGGTGGTGAGGAAGGTCTGGCGGACCTCGCTCTGGGTCTGCTCCAGCCAGGCACGGCGGGACAGGACCACGTTGTTGCGGTTCTTGTCCAGCTCGATGATCTTGGCCTCGAGCTCCTTGCCCACGTAGGGCTGGAGGTCGCGGACGCGGCGCATCTCGACGAGCGAGGCCGGAAGGAAGCCACGGAGGCCGATGTCGAGGATGAGACCACCCTTGACGACCTCGATGACGGTACCGGTGACGATGCCGTCCTCTTCCTTGATCTTCTCGATCGTGCCCCAGGCACGCTCGTACTGAGCGCGCTTCTTGGACAGGATGAGACGACCCTCCTTGTCCTCCTTCTGGAGAACCAGGGCCTCGATGTTGTCACCGACGGCGACGACCTCGTGCGGGTCAACGTCGTGCTTGATCGAGAGCTCGCGGGACGGGATGACGCCCTCGGTCTTGTAACCGATGTCGAGGAGGACCTCGTCACGGTCGACCTTCACGATGACGCCCTCGACGATGTCGCCATCGTTGAAGTACTTGATGGTCTCGTCGATGGCGGCGAGGAAGGCCTCCGCGTCGCCGATGTCGTTGACCGCGACCTGCGGGGTGGTGCTGAGGGAGGAGTCGGTGGGGCTCGTCATTAGGAAAAGGGCTCCGGTACGGACATGAAAGTCGTAGGTAATGCCACGCGGAGGGCCCGTATCGCTCCCACCGAAAGCCGGACAGCCAAGAACACGGCACACCGGTGGTCCCGTAACAACGAGAACCGGCGTCCGTCTTGCGACCGTGGGGTCTTCGACAGATGCGAGCGCGACCTGCTCCGTCCGAGGCGCGCAGGCCCGCAGCGCAACTTGTAGCATACGGGGACGGCCAGGCACGGTCAATGCCGAAGGACGGCAAGACGGTGGAGCCCGGTACGGATCAGGCCATATCCTCCGAATGCGCGCCTCGCGGCGGCGCCCGAAGGGGCCACGTCCCCGGATGCCACCGCCAGGATCCGGACCCTGACGGGCCGGTTCGCGGCAGCGGCGCTTCCGCACTCCATACCCTACGCGATGGGCATTGTCACCGTGGCCACCACCCCCCAAGCAGACCTGCACGATCTTGACACCTCCGCCGCGCGGGTCGAGGAAGAGGGCGACGACGCGGTGCGCCGCGCGGCCGGCACCGGGGAGAGCAG
Source organism: Kitasatospora sp. NPDC056800 (assembly GCF_042789775.1). Taxonomy (NCBI): domain Bacteria; kingdom Bacillati; phylum Actinomycetota; class Actinomycetes; order Kitasatosporales; family Streptomycetaceae; genus Kitasatospora; species Kitasatospora sp. NPDC056800. The sequence goes on from NZ_JBHUAL010000019.1 coordinate 45,689, forward strand.
CCGGGCCAGCCGGCACTGGTGGGACCGCAACGCCGACGAGTACCAGGACGAGCACGGCGAGTTCCTCGGCGACGACCGCTTCACCTGGTGCCCCGAGGGCCTGGACGAGGCCGACGCCCGCCTGCTCGGCGACGTCGCCGGCCGCGACGTGCTGGAGATCGGCGCCGGCGCCGCCCAGTGCTCCCGCTGGCTGGCCGCCCGGGACGCCCGGCCGGTCGCCCTCGACATCTCCTACCGCCAGCTCCAGCACTCCCGCCGGATCGACCTCGGCCGCGGCACCACGCCCGTCGCCGTCGTCCAGGCCGACGCCGCCGTCCTCCCCTTCGCCGACGCCTCCTTCGACCTCGCCTGCTCCGCCTACGGCGCCGTCCCGTTCAGCGCCGACACCGCCGCCCTGATGCGCGAGGTCCACCGGGTCCTGCGGCCCGGCGGGCGCTGGGTGTTCTCGGTGACCCACCCGATCCGCTGGGCCTTCCCGGACGAGCCCGGCGTCGAGGGCCTCACCGCGACCTCCTCCTACTTCGACCGCACCCCGTACGTCGAGCAGGACGAACAGGGCCGCGCCACCTACGTCGAGCACCACCGCACCGTCGGCGACCGGGTCCGCGAACTCGTCGCCGCCGGCTTCCGGCTGGTCGACCTGGTCGAGCCCGAGTGGCCGGCCGGCCTGGAGCAGGAGTGGGGCGGCTGGTCCCCGCTGCGCGGGCGGCTGATCCCCGGGACCGCGATCTTCGTCGCCGAACGGGGCTGATGTCTTGCTGAACCCGGCCTGGCGCGAACTGCCCGTCCGCACCGCCCTGCCCGCCCTGCACGACGCGCTGGACGGCCCCGGCACCGCCGTCCTCGCCGCGCCGCCCGGCACCGGCAAGACCACCCTGGTGCCGCTCGCCCTGGCCGGACTGCTCGCCGACGGCCGGCCCGTACGCCGGGTGCTGGTCGCCGAACCGCGCCGGCTCGCCGTACGGGCCGCCGCCCGGCGGATGGCCTGGCTGCTCGGCTCGTCCGTGGGCCGCGAGGTCGGGTACACGGTGCGCGGCGAGCGCCGCACCGGGCCGGACACGGTCGTCGAGGTCGTCACCACCGGCGTCCTGCTGCAACGCCTCCAGCGGGACCAGGAGTTGCCCGGTGTGGACGTCGTCGTCCTGGACGAGTGCCACGAACGGCACCTCGACGCCGACACCGCGCTCGCCTTCCTGCTGGACGTCCGGGCGGCGCTGCGGCCCGAACTGCGCCTGGTCTGCGCCTCCGCCACCTCCGACACCGAGGCCTGGGCCGAACTCCTCGGCGGCGCCCCGGTGGTGGAGGCCCACGGGACCTCCCACCCGGTCGAGGTGGTCTGGGCACCGCCGCCGCGCGCCGTCCGGCCCGCCCACGGCACCCGGGTCGACCCGGCACTGCTCGACCACGTCGCGGCGGTGGTGCGGCGAGCGCTGAGCGAGCGGGACGGGGACGTGCTCTGCTTCCTGCCCGGCGTCGGCGAGATCTCCCGGGTCGCCGGGCAGCTGGGCGGCCTGCCTTCTGTTGATGTCCTCCAGCTGCACGGCCGCGCCCCGCAGGCCGTCCAGGACGCCGCGCTCACCCCGTCCCCTTCACGGCGGGTCGTGCTCACCACCGCCGTCGCCGAGTCCTCGCTCACCGTGCCCGGCGTCCGGGTCGTCGTCGACGCCGGACTGGCCCGCGAACCCCGCACCGACCACGCCCGCGGCCTCGCCGGGCTGGTCACCGTCCGCGCCTCGCTCGCCGCCGCCCGCCAACGCGCCGGCCGCGCCGGGCGCGAAGCCCCCGGCACCGTCTACCGCTGCTGGAACGAGGCCGAGGACGCCCTCGCCGCCCGCTTCCCCACCCCCGAGATCGCGCTCGCCGACCTCACCCCCTTCGCCCTCCAGGCCGCCTGCTGGGGCGACCCGGACGCCACCGGCCTCGCCCTGCCCGACGCCCCGCCCGCCGGGGCGATGGCCGCCGCCCGGCAGACCCTCACCGCCCTCGGCGCGGTCTCCCCGGACGGACGGGCCACACCGCGCGGCGTCCGGCTCGCCCGCACCGGGCTGCACCCCCGACTGGGGCGCGCCCTCGTCGACGGGGCGGCGGCGGTCGGAGCGCGGCGGGCGGCCGAGGTCGTCGCACTGCTCTCCGAGGAGCCGCCGCGGGCCCTGGGCGACGACCTCGGCGCGGTCTGGCGGACCGTCCGTTCCGCGAAGGACCCGTACGCCGGCCGCTGGCGCGACGAAGTCCGCCGCCTGCTCCGCGCCACCTCCGACGAACCCGCCACCGACCTACCCGACGCGGCCGCCGCCGGACTCGTCGTCGCCCTCGCCTTCCCGGAGCGGATCGCCCGCGCCCGCGTCGAACGGCCCGCCCCCGGCGAGCGCAGCCCGTACCTGATGGCCTCCGGCACGGCCGCCGAACTCGCCCCCGGCACCGTGCTCGGCACCCTGCCCTGGCTCGCCGTCGCGGTCGCCGACCGCCCGGCGGGGTCGCACTCGGCGCGCATCCTGCACGCGGCGGCGCTCGACGAGGCCACCGCCCTGGCCGCCGGGGCGGCGCTGGTCAGCAACCGTGCCGAGGTCCACTGGGACACCCGGCGGGGCGAGGTCGTCTCCCGCCGGGTGGAATCGCTGGGCGCCATCGAGCTGGCCGAGAAGCCGCTCAACCGCCCCGACCCTTTGCTCGTCCGGTCTGCCCTCCTCGAAGGCCTCGCCCGCGAGGGAGTGAGCACCCTGCTGACGTTCCGGTCCAACCTGCGCGAGCGCCTCGCCTTCCTCCACAGCGCCATCGGCGCCCCCTGGCCGGACGTCAGCGACGAGGCCCTCCTCGACCGCGCCGACGAGTGGCTGGAGCCCGAACTCTCCCGCGCCCGCCGCCGCACCGACCTCGCGAGGATCGACACGACCGCCGCCCTCCAGCGCCTCCTCCCCTGGGCCACCGGTGAAGCCGGCCGCCTGGACGAGCTGGCCCCCGAGCGCATCACGGTGCCCAGCGGATCGAAGATACGAGTCGACTACACGACCGAACGCCCAGTGCTGGCAGCCAAGTTGCAGGAACTCTTCGGCTGGACCAAGACCCCCACCCTGGCCGGTGGTCGCATACCGTTGACCATCCACCTCCTCTCCCCCGCCGGCCGCCCCGCCGCCGTCACCGGCGACCTGGAGTCCTTCTGGCGCGAGGGCTACCGCGCCGTCCGCGCCGACCTCAGGGGCCGCTACCCCCGCCACCCCTGGCCCGAAGACCCCACCACCGCCGAACCCACCCGCCGCCTCAACGCCCGGAAGTGACAGGAGAGGACGACCCCCGCATGACACTGACCACCCCGACCGCCACCCGCCCCGGCGAGGCCGGACTCCCCTTCGCAGCTCTGATCCTGGACTTCGTCGGCGTACTGACCGCCAATGCCGGCCCCGCACACGGCGAGTGGTGCCTCGCCCAGGGCCTCGACGCCGGGGCGTGGCGGCAGACGCTCGGTTACGAGCCGGAAGCCAGCCGCCTGTACACCGAACTCGAAGCCGGACGGCTGAGCCAGGCGGAGTGGAACCGGCGGGTGGCCCCCATCCTCGGCGTGCCGGAGCACGAGAACCTGATGGGCCGGGCATGGTCGGGCGTCCGGCCCGCCGACGACATGATCGCGCTCGCCCGCTCGGCACGGCGGGCCGGCCTCAAGGTAGCGCTGCTCTCCAACTCCTTCGGCCTCGACCCGTACGACCCGTACGAGGCCCTGGGCGTGTGGGAGTTGTTCGACGTGACGGTGGTCTCCGAGCGGGAGGGTGTGGCCAAGCCCGATCCGGCGATCTACCAGCTCACCCTGGACCGACTCGAACTGCCCGGCGAGGCCTGCCTGTTCGTGGACGACCACCCGAGGAACCTGCCCCCGGCCGAAGCCCTCGGCATCACCACCGTCCTCGCCGACGGGCAGCCTGGCACTCCCGCCCGGATCGCAGCTCTGCTGGGATTCCCTGCCGAGCTCTGAGCCTTCACAGCGCGTTGGACCTGCGGCCGAACAACGAACAGTGGCTGGCGCACCACGAGAATCGCCCCGGAGCGCCAGTCAGCCAACCGCTTCCGGGTGTCGGGACGACCATGGAAGCGGCCAAAACCAGTGAGTCCGCCGCGGAGCGTCCGGGGCACCCTCCTAGACACACCTGGACATGGCCCACCACCTCCGCCGCCTGGCCTGTCACAGCAGGTGACGACCGTCATGAGCCCGGACACTTGGCGCAGCGTCGCCCCGAAGCCCGTCCAGGACACGTACGGCATAGACCTCGGCCATGCGTTCGGAGACCTCGGCCGGCGAGAGCCAAGCGACCTCGACCGACTCCTCCGAGAGCCGCATCGCCTCGCTCTCCGGTCGGCAGCGAAGGACGAGGGCGACAATACCTCGGCTCACGTTCTTGTAGACGCCGGTCAGCCGCTCCACGCCGACCTTGATCCCGGTCTCCTCATAGATCTCGCGGCGCACGCCGTCCTCGATGGCCTCGCCCAGTTCCAGCACGCCACCCGGGGGTTCCCAAGTTCCGTTGTCAGCCCGACGAATCGCCAGCACGCAGCCGTCCTCACGCACCACCACTCCGGCGACGGACACCGAGTGGAGTGGCATTGACCGGGCCTTCCCTGCACTGTTACTCATGTGCAGGAGAATAGGAGCCCTGAAGGACTATGGCGAGTGGTGAGGTGGCCTCGTCGGCCACAGCGAAGTACCTACAGATAGCGGCCGACCTCGCCGCACAGATCAAGTCGGGCGCCCTGCCTCCCGGCGCGATCGTGCCGAGCGAGGCCGAACTCATGCAGCGATACGGAGTCGCGTCCGGGACAGCACGCAAGGCTGTCGCCGAACTCCGAACAGCTCAACTCATCGAGACGCACCACGGTCGAGGCTCGTTCGTCCGGTCCCGCCCGCCGGTACAGCGGAAGTCCGCGGACCGATTCCGCCGCGCCCATCGCAAGGCCGGCAAGGCCGCGTACCTCGCCGAGGCTGAGACCTCTGGCGGCATCCCATCCGTGACCGTGCTGTTCGTGGGCCCGACAGAAGCGCCTCCTGAGATCGCCGATCGATTGGGCCTTCCCACCGGCACCCAGGTACTGGCTCGCAAGCGCCGGTACTTCCGCGATGGGACACCCACCGAGGAAGCCACGTCGTACCTGCCGTGGGATGTGGCCAAGGACATCCCTGAAGTCTTCGCCGAGAACCCTGGCGGCGGCGGCATCTACGCCCGTCTCGAAGAGCACGGCTACTCTCTGGCCGAGTTCACCGAGTCCGTTCGGGCCCGGCTCGCGACCAAGCCCGAGACCAGAGCGCTCACCCTGAGCCCCGGCGCGCCAGTGATCCATCTCGTTCGCGATGCCATCACTACAGATGGCCGGGTAGTGGAGGTATGCGACACCGTCATGGCCGCCGACCAGTTCGTTCTCGACTACCGGTTCCCTGCCCATGACTGACTAGCCATCAACTCCCTCAACCCGTCGCGAGATTCTTCTCGCGACGGGTTGACTCATGCACAGGAGTAGGGCACTCTTCTATTCGCTACTCATGTACATAAGTGCATGGCGTGGTCTCATTTACAGGAGATGGCCGAGTCGTGCCACCCGGCCGCTGGATGGCGTCGCAGCAGGAACGTGAGGCACGACGAGCCTCTCCATCCGCACACACTGGTTCCCTTGGGGTACTTCGCCATGGTCAAAACCTGCTATCGCCCCCGCCGACGCCCACACGAGCTCCTGGGTCGGCTGTCAGAACACCGGCGGCCGACCCAACTTCGCCATCCGCCACACCGTGCTCCACCGCATCGGCCGTCGTGGCGGACAGGGCGTGCGCACGCCCTCGAAGAAGCCGGACCACCACGCCTTGAGACCGGACAACGGCGGCCGGCGGACCACCGTGTAGGCCGCCCAGGAGGTGAGGTAGACCGGCACCAGGATGGCCGGCAGGTGGCGCTTGGCCAGCCAGACCCGGTTGCGGGCCGTCAGCCGGTAGTAGGTGGCGTGCCGGGCCGGGTCGGTGCGAGGGTGCTGGAGCACCATGTCGGCGCGGTAGTCGATGTGCCAGCCCGCGTCCAGGGCGCGCCAGGCGAAGTCGGTCTCCTCGTGGGCGTAGAAGAACGCGCCGGGGAACAGCCCGACCTGGTCGATCACGCTCATCCGGATGGCGTGGCCGCCGCCCAGGAACGTGGTCACCGGCCCGGACTGCATCGGATCACTGGCGCCGAGGCGGGGAACGTGCCGGCGCTGGGTGAACCCGGTCTCGTCCGCGATGCGGAAGGACACAATCCCGAGCCCCGGGTCCTGCTCGAAGGCTTCCCGGACCAGCCGGAAGGTGTCGGTGCGGGGCAACAGGCCGTCGTCGTCCAGGACGACCAGCACGTCCGTGCCACCCAGTTCGCGCAGCCGCTCGACGCCGGCGTTGCGGCCGCCGGGGATGCCGAGGTTCTCGGGCAGTTCCACGGGGTCCACCCAGTCCGGCAGTTCGGGCAGTTCCACGCCCTGCCCGAGCACCACGGTCCGCACGCCGTCACTGTCGCCGCCCTGGGCCCGCACCGAGTCCAGCAAAGCCGTCAGCTCCGCCGGCCGGTTTCCCATCGTCAGCACCACCACGCCCAGCGTGACGCCCATCGCACTCAACCCAACCGTGAGGAACCTTCATGATCTCGCCGACACCGCAGCCGGGGCGCGCGCCGCCGCGCGTGCCGGCCGGGACGGGCCGACTGCCGGGCCACCCTCCCACACTGTCCGCTCCCACTGGCGCCCGAATGCTCCCGATTCGCCCGTAGGGAGGCTGTCCGCTCCATCCACAGCCGCCCGGGTGACGCCCCCGGTCCCCCTCTCCCCTTTGCGGGCAGGCGCCGTCCGATCACCCGGACAAGCCCAGCGCGCAGTGCACTCCCTTCACACGCACCCCTCCCCCGAGGTACTTCGCCATGCTCGAAACCCACCGCCCCCGCCCCTTCGTCGCTCACCTCGACTCCCGCATCGAGTCCACGCCCCTGGCGCGCTACCTGCTCCGCGCGTACCTCTCCGGGCTGCCCTCCGGTCACCGCTACGCCGATACCGCCGAACTCCTCCTCGGCGAACTCTTCGCCAACGCCGTCCAGCACTCCGACGCCCCCGACGACCGCCACATCGAGATCCGCTTCACCCTCGTCAACTCCCGCCTCCGGCTGGAAGTCCACGACGCCTGCGCCGCCCACCCCACCCTCCGAGTCGCCACCCCTGACGACGAGCACGGGCGCGGACTGTTCCTCGTCAACGAGCTCGCCGAACGCTGGGGCTGCACCAACCGACCGGGCGGCATCGGCAAGTTCGTCTGGGTGCTCATCGCCCCCGCGCCCGCACCCGCCCTCGCCACCGCCTGAAAGCCGTCCCCCCATGCACCTCACGACCCTGGCCCGGCACGCCCTCTCCCGCGGCCGGACCCCCGCCGACACCTACGCCCTCCTCGCCCGCCGCACCCGCAAGCCCCTCCCCTCCGCCCGCGCCGTCTGCCTCGCCCTCACCATCCCCCTCGCCGAAACCACCCGCCGCCTCAACGACTGCTACGACGCCCTCCTCGCCGACCCCCGCCCCGACTCCGAGACCGACACCGGCGAACTCCTCGAAGCCCTCGGCGTCTTCGACATCCCCAAGTCCCTCACCGACACCGAACTCACCATCGTCGACCACCTCCTCACCGCCATCGACGCCCACGGCAGCCTCCGCCCCGGCCACCACCACGGCCTCACCCGCTGGTTCACCACCGGCAACCTCACCACCGCCTACCTCTCCCTCACCACCACCCACCCCCACCCCCGCACCGGAAACCCCACCCTCTACTGGACCACCCTCACCACCGCCGGCGAACTCCTCACCACCACCCGACACTCCGACACCCGCATCAAGTACGCCCTCACCCACTGCCGCACCCAGACCACCAAGCACCAGAAGTCGACGGGTCCGACTTCCTACTCCTCGCCGCCCGAGGCGAGCGTCCGATGAACCTTCCACCCCCTCGGCATCTCCAACCGCCTGAGTCCCGCCGAGCCATGGCCAGAGCCCCTCCCCTCCAGGACGGGGCTGCAACGACACAATCCGGACCACGACCAGGAGAAACGCATGACCCAGACGCCCGCACCGTGGGGCATCAGCAGGATGGGGCCCTACCCGGCCACCGCCACGCTCCCGTCGTTCACGCCCGTGATCGACCCCGAGACGCAGATCGCCGTCATCGTGGACGAGAACGGCCGAACGGTCGAGCTGGGGAACCACGGCACCAGCACCAGCGGTCTCACGCCCACCCACACGAGCCCCGGTGACGGGGCCAAGCCGGGCGGGGCCACGGACAGCGACGTGACCGAGTCCTACGACCAGGACCAGAGTTCCGGCTGATGGACAACCGAAGCAGGTCGGTGCTGGTGCTGACCAACTCCTCCGACGTGACAGCGGATGTGGTCCTGCGGGTGCTCGCCGAGCGCCGGGTACCGGTGGTCCGTCTCGATCCCGGCACCGACCTGCACGCGGGTGCCTCGCTGACGGCCGTGTACGGCACCGGTGCTCGGCGGGGCATCCTGCGCACGTCGAGCCGCGAGCTCGACCTCACGGCTGTTCGATCGGTCTGGGTCCGCCGACCGTCCCCCTTCGAGGGGCCGCCCGACCTCGCCGGGCAGGACCGCCGGTTCGCCGCCTCACAGGCCTTCTGGGGGGCGGGCGGCATCCTGGCCTCACTTCCCGGGGCGCACTACGTGAACCACCCGTGGCTCAACCGGGCAGCGGAGTACAAGCCGGCTCAGCTCGCCACCGCGCAGCGCTGCGGATTCCGGGTGCCCGACACCCTGATCACCGACGACGACCACGAGGCACGGAGTTTCGCCGCCGACCACGTCGCCGGCATGGTCTACAAGCCCCTGTGGAACACCCCGTACTCGGTGGACGGGCAGGCCCGGGCCGTCTGGGTGCACGAAGTCCGCGGCCAGGACATCACCGAGGCCGTGACAGCGTGTCCGCACCTGTTCCAGGCCAGGGTTCCCAAGGCGTTCGACACCCGGGTGACCGCTGTCGGAAACCGGCTCTTCGGCACCCGCATCGACAGCCCGGACCTCGACTGGCGATACCGCCAGGACCGAATGCGTTGCAGTCCGATCGACGTCCCCGCCCCGGTCGCCGAGGCCATCACCCGCTACCTCGCCGCCTTCCAACTGGTTTTCGGGGCATTCGACTTCGCCGTCACCACTGACGGCACGTGGTCCTTCCTGGAGTGCAACCCGAACGGGCAGTGGGCGTGGCAGCCGGCCGGGACCACCCATCGGATCGCGCACACGATCGCCGACCAACTGGAAAGAGGTCACCACGAATGACCACGTCCGACATCCTTCGCGCAGCCCTCGTCGACCAGCTCACCGGGAACGGCACGCTCACCGACCCCGCGTGGATCGACGCCGCCACCGCTGTACCGCGTGAGCTGTTCGTCTGCGGCTACTTCGTCCCGATCGACGGGAGCGCCCCCACCGGCTACCGGGCCGTGCGCCATGGCGACCCCGGATACCTGGAGGGGGTCTACGCCGACCAGACCCTCGTCACCCAACTCGACGGTCGCACATGCCCGGAGGAGGCCGGGGAGCAGTCGGTCTCCGGGGCACCCTCGTCGTCATCGACGCTGCCCTCGCTCGTGCTGGCCATGTGGCAGCGACTCGGTGCGGACGCCGGCCACCGGGTGCTCGAAGTCGGCACCGGGACCGGCTATTCGACCGCCCTCGGGGCTCGCCGCCTCGGCGACGGAGCCATCACCAGCATCGAGTGCGACCCCCGGGTCGCCGAACGCGCGGCCGCGGCCGTCGAGGCCGCCGGCTACGCCCCGCGCCTCGTCACCGGCGACGGCCTCGGCGGGGACCCGGACGGCGGCTCGTTCGACCGGCTGATCGCGACATGCTCGGTCCGGTACCTGCCGACGGCCTGGCTCCACCAGGTGAAGCCGGGCGGCCGGATCCTGGTCACCTTCTCCGGGTGGGGCTACGCCAACGCCCTGGCGCTGCTCGACGTGACCGGCCCGGGCGAGGCCACCGGCAGGTTCCTGCCCGGCCACACCAGCTTCATGATCGCCCGCCCTCACGACCGGCCGCCCCGGCCGGCTCTTGCCCTGCTCCCCGGCGAGGAGCGCGCGAGCCGCATCGACCCCGCGAAGCTCGACACCTGGACCGGAAGCTGGGTCGCGCAGCTCGCGGCACCCTCAGCGGAACGGATGGGGGCGGGCGGTCGGCAGATCCTCTCGGACGTGGCCACCGGATCGCAGGCCCGGACCGTACCCGATCCGGCAGGCGGCTGGACCGTCGTCCAGCGCGGACCGCTCCGCCTGTGGGACCAGGTGGAGACCGCCATCGAGGCTTGGCAGAGCGCGGGCGAGCCGCCCCAGGACGCCTTCGGCATCACGGTCTCGGCAGCCGGCCAACGCGTCTGGCTCGGCAGCCACGACGGCCCGGGCTGGAACCTGCCGATCTGACCCGACCCCTTCGGATCGGACGCAGCCCGCCGCCCCAACCCGTGCGCGGGTTGGGGCGGTCCGCGCCACCCGCTGTCACGGAGTGCGCTGCGACCCCTGGGTGGACGCGCTGCCCGCGGTGACGAGGACGGGGCCGGCGGCGGTCCGCGGCGCCGGGGCCCCGGCGCCAGGACGGCCGGGCGCGGCGGGCGCGGCCGGCCGCAGGAGGACGGCGCAGGCGAGGGCCGCCAGCAGGGCGAGCGAGGCCGACACGACCAGGCAGAGCTGGAGGCCGTCGAGGAAGGAGCCGCTGAGCGCGCTCAGGGCCGGCCTGGTGGCGGGGCCGAGGTCGAGCCCGGCGACGGCGCCGAGGCCCTGTTCCCGGGCGACGGCGAGGACGTGGCCGCCGGTCTCCGTGGGCACGCCGGCGTCGGCGAGGCGGCCGGGCAGGGCGTCGAGGGCGCGGGTGGTGAGCAGGGTGCCGAGGACGGCGGGGCCGAGGGCGCCGCCGAGCTGGCGGAAGGCGTTGTTGCCCGCCGCGGCCATGCCGGCCAGGTGGTGCGGTACGGAGGAGACCGCGGAGGCCGTCATCGGGGTGAGGACGGCGCCGATGCCGAGGCCGAGCAGGACCAGGCGCCAGGCGAGCGACCCGTACGAGGTGCCCGCGTCGACGCCGGTCAGCGACAGCAGCGAGCCCGCCATCACCACCAGACCGGTGGTGATCATGACCCGGGGGGACACCCGGTGCATCAGCCGTCCGACGGGGATGCCCGCGACCAGGGACGTCCCGGACACCAGGACCATCCGCAGTCCGGCCTCCCACGTGCTCAGGTGCTGCACCAGGCCGAAGTACAGGCTCAGGACGAAGAAGAAGCCGATCAGCCCCAGGAAGCTGATCATGGCGACCAGTGACGTGGCGGCGAAGGCGGGGCTGCGGAACAGGGCCAGGTCGAGCATCGGGCTGTCGCTGCGGCGCTCCACGAGGACGAACGCGACGGCGCTCACGGCGCCGATCACCAGGGCCGCCACCACGGAGGGCGTGCCGAAGCCGTCGGCGCCGCCCTCGATCACGCCGTAGACGACGGCGGTGACCGTGACGGCCGCGCTGATCTGCCCGGGCCAATCGAGCCGTCGGCCGTGCGGCGCCCGGGAGTCGGGCAGCAGGAAGGCCGCGACGACCAGTACGACCAGGGACACCGGGATCGGCAGGAGGAAGATCCAGCGCACCGCGACGTGCTGCTGCAGCAGCCCGGCGATCAGCGGTCCCATGGCCAGCGAGGCCAGCATGGACATCGCCCACAGGCCGATGAACCTCCCGCGCTCCCGGTGGTCGGGGACGGCGTGGCTGATCAGGGCCAGCGTGGTGGGCAGCAGGGCCGCCGCACCCAGTCCGGAGGCCGCCTGCCCGACCCACAGCGACTGCACCGAGTCCGCGGTCAGCGAGACGGCCGCGCCCAGGGCGCAGAAGGCCATGCCCGCTTGGAACACCCGCTTGCGGCCGTGGACGTCGCCCCACACCCCGGTGGTCAGGATCAGCGCGGCCATCGGCAGCACGAACGCGTCCGAGACCCAGGACAGTTGGGAGGTCGAGGCGCCCAGCACCCGCTGGAGCGCCGGCAGGCTCACGGACACGGTGGTCACGGGGAGGTAGGCGACGAAGACGCCCAGGCAGGCCATGACGAGTGTGACGCCTCGTCCGGCCACGGGGCGCTGCACCGTTGCGGAGTTCACGGGGTGGTTCCTTCGACTGCGGGATGCCGCTCGGGCACCGGTTGCTGGGGGCACCGCAAAGCTTCGGCCCCACGGGCGGGGAATCCCCAAGCGATCCCGGTAGACGTACCGGAACCTCCGTTCCGGCCCGCACCTGTGTCAGGATTCCTCCGTGCCTGACGATCTGGACCGCAAAATCATCCACGGGCTCTACAGTGCCCCCCGGGTCTCGTTCCGCCGCCTCGGCGAGGTCGTGGGGGTGTCCGAACAGACCGTGGCCCGCCGCTACAACGCGCTGCGGCGCGGCGGGATCCTGCGCGTCATCGGGCAGCGGAGCCCGTCCGCCCACGGGCAGGCGGAGTGGGTCGCGCGGCTGCGCTGCCGCCCGGAGGCCGTGGGGCCCGTCGCCGACTCCCTGGCCCGCAGGCCCGAGGTCGGCTACGCCAGCATCGCCTCCGGCGGGTCGGAGATCATCTGCACCATCCGCTCGGCCGCCGGCACCGGGCGCGACGACGTCCTGCTGCGGCAGCTCCCGCGCGCCGCCTCGGTCCTCGACATGAGCGTCGACCTCCTCCTCCACGCGTTCGGCGCCCCGGACGCGGTCGGCTGGGCCGGCGGGGAGCGCTCCCTGACCGACGAGCAGGTGCGACTGCTGACGGCGGAGCGTCCCGTGGCCGCCGGGCCGCCGCTCGCCCCGGCCGACGAGGACCTCCCGCTCTTCGAGGCCCTGGCGGAGGACGGCCGCGCCTCCCACACCCGCCTGGCGGAGGTCACCGGCTGGTCCACGCCCCGGGTCGCCCGCCGGCTGGAGGCCCTGGAGGCCTCCGGCTCCCTCGCCTACGGCATCGACATCCTGCCGGAGCGCCTCGGCTACGAGCTCAACGCCGTCCTCTGGCTCCAGGTCGATCTGCCCGGACTCGACCGGATCGGCGAGGAGCTCGGCCGGCACGAGGAATGCGCCTTCGTCGCGGCGACCAGTGGCAGGCACAACCTCATGGCCGTCGTCATCTGCCGGGACACCCCCGACTTCTACCGCTACCTCAGCGGCCGCCTGGCCCGCATCGAGGGCATCAGGGGCTACGAGATCAGCATCCGCGTCCGCCGCCTCAAGCAGTCCGTGTCCCTGATCCACCACGGACGGCTGATCCACCCCCCGCTGGGCTGACGCGGGCGCGCCGAGGAACGGGCCCGGACGCCTCGCGCGCCCGGACCCGCCCGAAGGCCACCCGTCAGTGCGCGGCTGCCTCCCAGTTCGGGCCGACGCCGACCGAGACGTCCAGCGGGGCGCGCAGCGGGTAGGCGCCCGCCATCTGCTCGCGGACGACGGCCTCGACCCGCTCGCGCTCGCCGGGGGCCAGCTCCAGCACGATTTCGTCGTGCACCTGGAGCAGCATCCGGGAGGTGAGGCCGGCCGCGCGCAGCGCCTCGTCGACCCGGAGCATGGCGATCTTGACGATGTCGGCGGCCGAGCCCTGGATGGGGGCGTTGAGGGCCATCCGCTCGGCCATCTCGCGGCGCTGGCGGTTGTCGCTGTTGAGGTCCGGCAGGTAGCGGCGGCGGCCGAGGAGGGTCTCGGTGTAGCCGGTGGCCCGGGCCTCGTCAACGACCCGGCGCAGGTAGTCCCGGACGCCGCCGAAGCGCTCGAAGTAGGTGTCCATCAGGCCCTGGGCCTCGGTCGGCTTGATGCCGAGCTGCTGCGAGAGCCCGTACGCGGACAGCCCGTACGCCAGGCCGTAGGACATCGCCTTGATCTTGCGGCGCATCTCGGCGTCCACCGCCGCGCCCGGCACCTCGAAGACCTGGGAGGCGACGGTGGTGTGCAGGTCCTCGCCGGAGGCGAAGGCCTCCAGCAGCGCCTCGTCCTCGGACAGGTGCGCCATGATCCGCAGTTCGATCTGCGAGTAGTCGGCGGTGAGCAGCGACTCGTAGCCCTCGCCGACGATGAAGGCGCGGCGGATCGCCCGGCCCTCCTCGGTGCGGACCGGGATGTTCTGCAGGTTCGGGTCCTGCGAGGAGAGCCGGCCGGTGGCGGCGACCATCTGGTTGAAGGTGGTGTGGATCCGGCCCTTGGGCGAGACGGTCTTGAGCAGGCCCTCGACGGTGGTGCGCAGCTTGGCCTGGTCGCGGTGGCGCAGCAGGATGACCGGCAGTTCGTTGTCGGTCTGGGTGGCCAGCCAGGTGAGCGCGTCGGCGTCGGTGGTGTAGCCGGTCTTGATCTTCTTCGTCTTGGGGAGCGCGAGCTCGCCGAAGAGGATCTCCTGGAGCTGCTTGGGCGAGCCGAGGTTGAACTCGCGGCCGGCGGCGGCGTGCGCCTCCTCCACCACGCGCTGGATCTCGGCGGCGAACTGCGCCTCCAGCCGGGTGAGCCACTCGCGGTCGGCGGCGATGCCGTAGCGCTCCATGCGGGCGAGCAGGGCGGCGATGGGCAGTTCCATGTCGCGCGTCAGCTCGACGGCGCCGACCTCGGCGAGGCGGGTGTCGAAGAGCGCGGCGAGGTCGAGCACGGCGCGGGCCTGGAGCATCAGCGACCGGGCGGCGGCCGTCTCGTCCTCCTCCGGTGCGTCGAAGGAGAGTTGGCCGCTCTCGGTGGCGGGGGCCGGGGTGAGCGAGCGGCCCAGGTACTCCTCGGCGAGCACCTCCAGGGTGAAGGTGCGGCGGCCGGGCTTGATCAGGTAGGCGGCGAGCGCGGTGTCGGCGACGACGCCGTCGATCGTCCAGCCGCGCTCGGCGAAGGCGCGCATGACGTGCTTGGCGATGTGCAGGGCCTTGGGGGCGGCGGCGTCGGCGAGCCAGCCGGCGAAGGCCCGCTCGTCCTCCTCGGCGAGCAGCGCCGGGTCGAACCAGGCGGCCGTCTCTCCCGCGGCGAGGGCGACTTCGGTGACCTCGCCGGTGCCGAGCGCCCACTGGTAGACGGCGGCGAGGGCGACGGTGGTCTTGCCGTCGGAGGCGTGCTCGGCCAGCCAGGCGGCCAGGGTGCCCGGGTCGGTGAGGAGTTCGCCGTCCACCTCGATGCCGGGGGCGAGCTCGGCCTCGGCGGTGTCCGATCCGGTGGACGGGTCGATGCCGAAGACGCGGTCGCGGAAGTTGGCGTTGCGGAACTCCAGCGACTCCATCAGGGTGCCGACGGCGTCCTTGTCGAACGGCTTGCGGTCCAGGTCGGTGACGCCGAGCGGGAGTTCGACGTCGCGGACCAGCTCGGTGAGCACCCGGTTGCGCTTGACCGAGTCGAGGTGGTCGCGCAGCTTCTCGCCGATCTTGCCCTTGACCTCGTCGGCGCGGGCGACGAGTTCGTCGAAGGAGCCGAACTGGTTGACCCACTTGGCGGCCGTCTTCTCGCCGACGCCGGGGATGCCGGGCAGGTTGTCGGACGGGTCGCCGCGCAGGGCGGCGAGGTCCGGGTACTGGCGCGGGGTGACGCCGTACTTCTCGGCGACCTTCTCCGGGGTGTAACGGGTGAGCTCGGAGACGCCCTTGGTCGGGTAGAGCACGGTGACGTGGTCGGTGACCAGCTGGAGCGAGTCGCGGTCGCCGGTGACGATGTCGACGTCGTAGCCGGCCGCCTCGGCGGCGGTGGCCAGGGTGGCGATGATGTCGTCGGCCTCGAAGCCCTCGGCCGTCAGCCGGGGGACGTGCATGGCGTCGAGCAGTTCGCCGATCAGGCCGACCTGGCTCTTGAACTCGTCCGGCGTCTTGGCGCGGTTGGCCTTGTAGTCGGGGAACTCGACGGAGCGGAACGTCTGCCGGGAGAGGTCGAAGGCGACGGCGAGGTGGGTGGGCTGCTCGTCCCGGACGGTGTTGGCGAGCATCGAGGCGAAGCCGTAGACCGCGTTGGTGGGCTGGCCGGTGGAGGTGTTGAAGTTCTCCACGGGCAGGGCGTAGAAGGCCCGGTAGGCCATCGAGTGCCCGTCGAGCAGCATCAGCCGGGGCCGCGGGCCGGCCCCGCCGCCACCCGTCGCGCCCTTGTCCGTACTCTGCGTAGCCACGTCAACGTCCGTTCCTGCCGATTCCACTACCGGCCACCGATCCTATGGCCCGGCACCGACAAAAAGGACGCCGCGCCGGTCCGGCCACCGCTGCTACCTATGAGTAGGACGGTCGTACGATCACAGGCGGCACACCCCCGAGCGGCAGGAGTTCCCCCATGACCGACGCGGTCCCCGACACCGCCCCCGAGACCGTCCCCGGCACCGCCCCCGACAGCGCGCACGACGGCACGCCCGTCCTGAACGTCCCGCAGGACGTGCTGGACCACTTCGCCAAGCTCGGCGTGAACGCGCAGACCTTCTCCGGCGGCCACCTCGGCGAGAAGCTCGGCATCCGGATCGTCGAGGCCTCCGGCGACCGCGTGGTCGGCACCATGCCGGTGGAGGGCAACCAGCAGCCGTACGGGCTGCTGCACGGCGGCGCGTCGGCGGCGCTGGCCGAGACGCTGGGCTCGATCGGGGCGATGCTGCACGCCGGTCCCGGCCGCTACGCGGTCGGCGTGGACCTCAACGCCACCCACCACCGCTCGGCCACCTCCGGGCTGGTGACCGGGGTGGCGACGGCCGTGTTCAAGGGCCGCACCGCCGCCACCTACGAGATCGCGATCACCGACGACACCGGCCGGCGGATCACCAGCTGCCGGCTGACCTGCATGCTGCGCGACCTCTGACCGAACTCCGAGGCGTGACAACGTCCGCACAGCGGACCGGAGTTCACTCCGGACAACATCAAGTCCCTTTTCCGCCCCCTTGTTTGACCTTCCGCCACCTTGGGCAGGCGTTGGTCTGGACAAGGGGGCGTTCACATGTCCGGGCGCGGTCGGCACACATCCCGCGCTCGTAACGCTGCGTAACAAGTAGGAAATCCGATCAATTGCCGGTTCCGAGGCCTTCAGGCGCCCCGGGACCACTCGGCCGCGCCCCCGTTGTCCGCAATGCGGACGCTCAAGGTCGGAAGCAGGGCATCGGACACGAGCGTCCGATAATCGGCGCTGCCAGCTGCAACCCCCATTTCTGGGCCTTACATCGCCCTACCAGCGCGTAAACGCCCGCCATCTCGGGATCGATCGAACCGGAACGACCACATGGTGAGACAAATACTCCGTGTGCTCATAACAAGAGAATCACAGCCTGCGCCCAGTACTGCCCGAGTCGCCCAAGGGCATCTAGAGTCACGGCCAGTCACCGCGCCATTCGATTGGGCCAGGCCCTCCGCGCACTCCGGCTCCCGCCACTCCGGCGCGGGCGCCTCCTGAACCGAAGGGGACCCTCGTGCGTCACCGTTCAGCAGTTGTCGTGAGCATTGCCGTTATCGGTGCCCTCAGCCTCAGCGCCTGCGGCTCCCGCGGAGAGAAGAAGGCCGACGGCGGCAACTCCAACTCCGGCTCCACCACCGTCGTCATCGGCGTCGACTCCCCGCTCACCGGCGACCTCTCCGCCCTCGGCCTCGGCATCCGCAACTCCGCCGACCTCGCGATCAAGAAGGCCAACGAGACCAACGAGGTCCCCGGCGTCAAGTTCGAGATCAAGGCCCTCGACGACACCGGCAAGCCCGCCCCCGGCCAGCAGAACGCCACCCAGCTGGTCGGCGACCCCAAGGTCCTCGGCGTCGTCGGCCCGCTCAACTCCAGCGTGTCGCAGTCGATGCAGCAGATCTTCGACGACGCCAGCCTGGTCCAGGTCTCCCCCGCCAACACCGGCGTCGCCCTCAGCCAGGGCGAGAAGTGGGCCAGCGGCGAGAAGAAGCGCCCGTTCACGTCCTACTTCCGCACCGCCACAACCGACGCCGTCCAGGGCCCGTTCGCCGCCCAGTTCCTCTACAACGACGCCAAGAAGACCAAGGTCTTCCTGATCGACGACCAGAAGACCTACGGCGCGGGCCTGGCCGGCACCTTCAAGGGCGAGTTCACCAAGCTCGGCGGCCAGCTCGTCGGCGAGGAGCACGTCAACCCCGACGACCGCGACTTCGCCGCCATCGTCACCAAGGTCAAGAGCTCCGGCGCCGAAGCCGTCTACTACGGCGGCGAGTACCCCGCGGCCGGCCCGCTCTCCCTCCAGCTCAAGGAGGCCAACGTCAACATCCCGCTGATGGGCGGCGACGGCATCCAGAGCGGCGACTTCATCAAGCTCAACCCCAAGAGCCAGGGCGACTACGCCACCGCCGTCGGCCTGCCGGTCGAGAGCCTGGACACCGCCAAGAAGTTCATCGCCGACTACAAGGCGGCCGGCTACAAGGACGCCTACGAGACCTACGGCGGCTACTCGTACGACAGCGCCTGGGCCATCATCCAGGGCGTCAAGCAGGCCGTGAAGGACAACAACGGCAAGGTCCCCGACCGCAAGGCCGTCCGCGACGCCGTCCAGAAGGTCAGCTTCGCCGGCGTGACCGGCACCGTCTCCTTCGACGAGTTCGGCGACACCACCAACAAGCAGCTCACCGTCTACACCGTCAAGGACGGCAAGTGGGCCGTGGAGAAGTCCGGCACCTTCAAGGGCTGACACCCAGTCACCACCATTACCACAGGCGCCACTTCACCACCACCACGCGCGGGGGCGCCACGAGTGCCCCCGCGCGCACCCACATCCACCACCCACGCGGACACCCCGAACGCACTACGGAGGCCCAGCGGTGCACGACCTACCGCAGCAGCTGGCCAACGGCCTGATCCTCGGAGCCCTCTACGGGCTCGTCGCGATCGGCTACACGATGGTCTACGGCATCGTCCAGCTCATCAACTTCGCCCACGGCGAGATCGTCATGGTCGGCGGCTTCGGCGCCCTGACCGCCTACCTCGCCCTCCCCGGCGGCACCACCCTGTGGCTGGCCCTGCCGCTCATGCTGATCGCCGGCATCCTGGTCTCCACCCTCACCGCCGTCGCCGCCGAGCGCTTCGCCTACCGCCCGCTGCGCAACGCCCCACGGCTCGCCCCGCTGATCACCGCGATCGGGCTGTCCATCCTGCTCCAGCAGCTCGTCTTCTCCTTCTACCCGGACGCCAAGAAGGCCCGGGTCTTCCCCAAGATCCCCGGCGACCCGTTCAGCCTCGGCTCCGTCACCATCCAGCGCAGCGACCTCTTCCTGATCATCGCCGCCCCGCTGTGCATGCTCGCCCTCGGCTGGTTCGTCACCCGCACCCGCTCCGGGCGCGCCATGCAGGCCACCAGCCAGGACCCGGACACCGCCAAGCTGATGGGCATCGACACCGACCGCATCATCGTCATGGCCTTCGCCATCGGCGCCGCGTTCGCCGCCGTCGCCGCCATCGCCTACGGGCTGCGCAGCGGCCAGGTCGACTTCCGGATGGGCTTCATCCTCGGCCTCAAGGCCTTCACCGCCGCCGTCCTCGGCGGCATCGGCAACATCTACGGCGCCATGCTCGGCGGCCTCGCCCTCGGCCTCGCCGAAGCCCTCGCCACCGGCTACATCCAGCACCTGCCCGGCATGCACCTCTTCGGGGGCGGCGCCTGGAAGGACGTCTGGGCCTTCGTTCTCCTCATCCTCGTCCTCCTGATCCGGCCCCAGGGCCTGCTCGGCGAGCGCGTCGCGGACAGGGCGTGACCACCATGACCACCACCCACACCGAGACGACCCCGGTAATCCCGCTGCCGGCCCGCGCCGCCGCCGCCGTCACCGGACTCGGCGCCCTCGCCACCGCCGCCTCCGCCGCCATGTCCTGGACCTGGACCTCCGACTTCCCCGGCGACCTCACCTACTACGGCTCCCCGGCCGGCCTCCAGTGGCTCGCCCTCGCCGCCGGCCTGCTCACCCTGGTCCTGCTGCTCGCCGCCCAGGGCGTCCCCGGCCTGCGCTGGGCCGCCCCCACCCGCAGCAACAACGCCGTCCTGTACGCCGCCACCGGCGCCCTCACCGTCGCCGTCTACGCGGTCGCCGCCATCTCCTCCGAGCTCGGCGGCACCACCAACCTCGAACCCGGCGGCTGGGTGCTCGCCGCGGGCGGCCTGCTCGCCGTCCTCGGCGCCCTCGGCCTGCCCCTCGACCGCCGCACCGCCGTACCGCTGCGGATCCTCGACAGGCGCCTCTTCCTGCTCGTCCCGGTCGCCCCCGCCGCCTGGTTCGGCGCCCACGCCATCCCCGGCGACAAGCCGGTGGCCCCGGTCATGACCGCCCTGGCCGGCGGCCTCGCCATCGCGGCCGGCGTCGTCCTGCTGCTCCAGCTCGGCCACCTCGCCAACAGCGGGCTGCGGCTGGGCCGGATCGACCGCCCGCTGGCCGCGCCGCGGGCCCTCCCCTCCTGGGTCGAGGTGCTGCTGATCGTCCTCGCCTTCGGGACCGGACTGTTCGCGATCACCTTCGGCATCGACACCGAGTACGGCGAACTCTTCACCGGCTACCTGCTGTTCGTCGCCCTCGCCGTCCCCGCCCTGACCAGGTCCGGCCTGCTCGCCCGGCTGCGCGCGCTGACCGTCAAGCACCGCCCGGTCACCACCGGCGCCGCCTTCGCCGCCGCCGCCGGCTTCCCGTTCACCCAGACCAGCGACCAGTACACCTCGGTCGCCACCAACATCCTGATCTTCGCCACCGTCGCCCTCGGCCTCAACATCGTCGTCGGCCTGGCCGGCCTGCTCGACCTCGGGTACGTCGCCTTCCTCGGCGTCGGCGCCTACGCCGCCGCCCTGGTCTCCGGCTCCCCCGCCTCGCCCATCCACGTCCAGTTCCCGTTCTGGGCCGCGATGCTCACCGGCGCCGTCGTCTCGATGGTCTTCGGCGTCCTGATCGGCGCCCCCACCCTGCGGCTGCGCGGCGACTACCTCGCCATCGTCACCCTCGGGTTCGGCGAGATCTTCCGCATCACCATGCTCAACCTCAACGGCACCACCGGCCCCAAGGTCACCAACGGCTCCAACGGCATCCCGCGCATCCCGGACCTGCAGATCCTCGGCTTCGACCTCGGCAAGCCGCACACCGTGGCCGGCGTCGAACTCGGCCGCTTCTCCAACTACTACCTGCTGATGCTGCTGGTCACCGCCCTGGTCGTGCTGGTCTTCGCCCGGGTCGGCAACTCCCGCATCGGCCGCGCCTGGGTCGCCATCCGCGAGGACGAGACCGCCGCCGAGGCCATGGGCATCAACGGCTTCCGGCTCAAGCTGCTCGCCTTCGCCCTCGGCGCCCTGCTGGCCGGCCTGGCCGGCACCGTCCAGGCCCACGTCAGCTACACCGTCACCCCCGACCAGTACACCTTCGCCGAAGCCCTCCCGCCGAACTCCGCCTTCCTGCTCGCCGCCGTCATCCTCGGCGGCATGGGCACCATCAGCGGCCCGCTGGCCGGCGCCACCCTGCTCTTCCTCATCCCGAAGAAGCTCGAGTTCCTCGCCGACTACCAGCTCCTCGCCTTCGGCGCCGCCCTCATCGTCCTGATGCGGGTCCGCCCCGAGGGCCTCATCCCCAACCGGCGCCGCCAGCTGGAGTTCCACGAGGCCGCCGTCCCGGCCCAGGCCGCCGGCGAGCCGACCGCACTCACCAAGTCAGGGGCGTGACCGACCCGATGACCACCACCACCGCCGCACCCCTGCTCGAAGTCACCGGCGTCACCATGCGCTTCGGCGGCCTCACCGCGGTCAACGACGTCTCCCTGACCGTCGGAGAGGGCGAGATCATCGGTCTGATCGGCCCCAACGGCGCCGGCAAGACCACCTTCTTCAACTGCCTCACCGGCCTGTACGTCCCCACCGAGGGCGCCGTCCGCTACCGCGACACCCTGCTGCCGCCCAAGCCCCACCTCGTCACCCAGGCCGGCATCGCCCGCACCTTCCAGAACATCCGGCTGTTCGCCAACATGACCGTCCTGGAGAACGTCCTGGTCGGCCGGCACACCCGCACCAAGGAGGGCATCTTCTCCGCCATCCTGCGCGGCCCCGGCTACCACCGCGCCGAGGCCGAGAGCCGCGAGAAGGCCATGGAACTCCTGATGTTCACCGGCCTCGCCGAGAAGGCCGACCACCTCGCCCGCAACCTCCCGTACGGCGAGCAGCGCAAGCTGGAGATCGCCCGCGCCCTCGCCTCCGAACCCGGCCTGCTGCTGCTCGACGAACCCACCGCCGGCATGAACCCCCAGGAGACCCGGGCCGCCGAGGAACTCGTCTTCGCGATCCGCGACAAGGGGATCTCCGTCCTCGTCATCGAGCACGACATGCGCTTCATCTTCAACCTCTGCGACCGCACCGCGGTGCTCGTCCAGGGCCAGAAGATCGTCGAGGGCGACCGCGAGACCGTCCAGAACGACGAACGCGTCATCACCGCCTACCTGGGCGCCCCGCTCGAAGGCACCACCCCCGCCGTTACGGAGTCCGACCAGTGACCGCACTTCTCGAGGTCGAGGACCTCCGCGTCGCCTACGGCAAGATCGAAGCCGTCAAGGGCATCAGCTTCACCGTCGAACAGGGCGAGGTCACCACCCTCATCGGCACCAACGGCGCCGGCAAGACCACCACCCTGCGCACCCTGTCCGGCCTGCTCAAGCCCACCGCCGGACGGATCACCTTCGACGGCCAGGACCTCTCGGCCGTCCCCGCCCACAAGATCGTCGCCCTCGGCCTCGCCCACTCCCCCGAGGGACGGCACATCTTCCCCCGGATGACCATCGAGGAGAACCTCCTCCTCGGCGCCTTCCTGCGCACCGACGCGGCCGGCATCACCGCGGACGTCGAACGGGCCTACACCCTGTTCCCGATCCTCGGCGAACGCCGCCGCCAGGCCGCCGGCACGCTCTCCGGCGGCGAGCAGCAGATGCTCGCGATGGGGCGGGCCCTGATGTCCCGGCCCAAGCTGCTCATGCTGGACGAGCCCTCCATGGGGCTCTCCCCGCTGATGATGCAGAAGATCATGTCCACCATCGTGGAACTGAAGTCCTCCGGTACGACCATCCTCCTGGTCGAGCAGAACGCCCAGGCGGCCCTCTCCCTCTCCGACCGCGGCTACGTCATGGAGACCGGCCGCATCGTCCTCTCCGGGACGGGCGCCGACCTCCTGCACGACGAGTCCGTCCGCAAGGCCTACCTCGGCGAGGACTGAGCCCCTGCACGCGAAAGGGCCCGGCAGAAACGTTCTTCTGCCGGGCCCTTCCCGCACGCCTACTCGGGCTTGGCCTCTTCCGCCTTCTTGCGGTCCTGGGCCTCGCCCTCCTCGATGACCGCCTCGGCCACCGCCGCCATCGTCATCCGACGGTCCATCGACGTCTTCTGGATCCACCGGAAGGCCGCCGGCTCGTTCAGCCCGAACTTGGTCTGCAGCACGCCCTTCGCCCGGTCCACCAGCTTCCGGGTCTCCAACCGCTGGCTGAGATCCCCGATCTCCTTCTCCAGCGCCCGCATCTCGGCGTACCGGGACACCGCCATCTCGATCGCCGGCACCAGGTCCGACTTCGAGAACGGCTTGACGATGTACGCCATCGCCCCCGCATCCCGCGCCCGGTCCACCAGCTCCCGCTGCGAGAACGCCGTCAGCATCAGCACCGGCGCCAGGTGCTTGTCGTGGATCTGCTCGGCCGCGGACAACCCGTCCAGCACCGGCATCTTCACGTCGAAGATCGCCAGATCCGGCTTCAGCTCCTCCACGAGGCGCACCGCCGTCTCCCCGTCGCCGGCCTCACCGACGACGGTGTACCCCTCCTCCTCCAGCATCTCCTTCAGATCGAGACGGATCAGCGCCTCGTCCTCGGCGATCACGATCCGGGTGATCTGGGGCGTATCGGTCTCAAGCGGCTGCGCCTGCTCGTCGGCGGTGCTCACGGGGCTCCTAGTTCCGGCGGGGTACTGCATGCACGAGGGTACCTAGACACGGTATGTTTGAACCCAGCAGGGTCGGGGGGCAACCTTCGAATCTGTGGATGCCCCGGTAGCCCAGAGGTGAGAGGCACGGCGCTCAAACCGCCGACAGCGTGGGTTCGAATCCCACCCGGGGTACTTTTCCTTCGATTCGCAAGCCACTTAGGCCAGCCTAATCATTTGTGATCTTCATTCATTCGAGTGGAATCCATCGCGTTCCCCTGCATGTTCAGCACATGGTGCCCAAGATCACCCGTATGGCCGTTCGATCCACACGTGCGGAAGCCGTTCTCCTGCTCCGCCAAGGTGTCCGCAACTCCGAGGTATCTCGCCGTCTCGGCGTCCCGACAGGCACGGTCTCGTGGTGGAAGCACCAAGACCTCGCCAAGCGCAACAACCTCCCCGGCCGCAAGCGATCCGCGTGTATGCATTGCTATGGCGATCAGCTCAACCGCCCCGCGTATGCCTACCTGCTGGGCCTCTACCTCGGCGACGGCCACATCCTTCTCCCAAACGAGTACCGAAGGACCCAGAGCCTCCAGATCACCTGCGACGACAAGTGGCCCGGCATCATGGAATCCGTCGAACAGGCCATGCGCCAGGTCCTTCCCAACAACAAGCCTTGCCGGATACGACGCACCGGATGCCATGACGTCAAGGTCTATTCGAATCACCTGACCTGTCACTTCCCCCAGCACGGCCCCGGCAAGAAGCACGAACGCACCATAGCCTTGGAGCCCTGGCAGCAGGAGATCGTCGATGCCCACCCCTGGGAGTTCCTGCGCGGCCTGATCTACTCCGACGGGTGCCGCATCACCAACTGGGCCACCCGCACCAAGAACGGCGTCGCCAGCCGCTACGAGTACCCCCGCTACTTTTTCACCAACACCTCGACCGACATCATCGGCCTCTTCACCGCCACCCTCGACACCGTCGGCGTCCAGTGGAAGGCCTCGATCCCCCGCCCCACCGGCCAGGTCAACATCTCCGTCGCCCGCAGGGACTCCGTCGCCCTCATGGACGCCCACATCGGCCCCAAGCACTGACGGCGACATGTACGACCTCGCCACGCGGCAGCGCGCGCTCGACCTCCACGCGTCCGGGCTGACCTTCAGCCAGGTCAGCCGAGCGACCGGCATATCCCGGTCCTCGATCCGCGAGTGGGCCTCCGGCGCCGTACCCAGCCCGCGCATGACCGCCGAGTGCCCGCTCCGAGACGGCCGGCTCGGCCCCTCTCACCCGCCCTCGAACTACGCCTACCTGCTCGGTCTCTACCTCGGCGACGGCTGCATCAGCGCGGGCCGCCGCGAGGTCTACGCCCTCCGCATCGCCTGCTGCGACGGGTGGCCCGGCCTCATCGACGAGTGCGAGCGAGCCGTCTCGGCCGTCATGCCGCACAACAAGGTCAACCGTGTCCGTGCCCCCGGCTGCACCAGCGTCGTCAGCACCAGCAAGCACTGGCCCTGCCTCTTCCCCTAACACGGCCCAGGGCCGAAGCATCTGCGGCGCATCTCCCTCGCGCCCTGGCAGCAGGAGATCGTGGACGCCCACCCCTGGGAGTTCTTGCGCGGCCTGATCCATTCCGACGGCTGCCGCATCACCAATTGGACGACCCGAACGGTCGGCGGCGTCAAGAAGCGCTACGAGTACCCTCGTTACTTCTTCACGAACACCTCAGCCGACATCGTCGGCCTCTTCACCGCCGCCCTCGATGCCGTCGGCGTCCGCTGGAAGCCCGGTTGCCGGTCCAACGGAGGATTCAACGTCTCCGTCGCCCGCAGGGAGTCCGTCGCCCTCATGGACGCCCGCATCGGCCCCAAGTACTGACGGCGACATGTACGACCTCGCCACGCGGCAGCGCGCGCTCGACCTCCACGCGTCCGGGC